>CAZTFS010000107.1:0-6726 GCA_964613045.1 uncultured Eubacteriales bacterium | reverse complement strand
TGAATGCATCTTTGGATAGATGAAGCACTGTCGATTATTCTTTCGTTATTCTATTGTATGTAATATATCATACTTAAAACAAAAAATCAACTAAAGCTGCAATTAGTATATATTATTACAGATTAACAACATGCAACGGTTGTGAAAGAATTTGTATTTCATTAGATGATAAGCAAAAATACTGTTGCAATTCTGCGATAACCGTTCAGACTTGTAATAAAGACATTTGCAGAGTTTATCAAGAAGAGATACTGTATATTGCCATTGAAGACAGAAAATCCGTTCTGTATATGACTGACAAAAAGATTGAAACGCACTACCCAATAGATTATTGGAAAGAGAAGCTTAACGGAGATGTTTTTATTCAGCCTCATTACAGTTACATAGTAAACCTGAATTATGTTGATGAGGTAACAAAAGATTTTGTTAAAATAAAGTCTGGCGACAAAGAGTATTCTGTCTATACTTCATCAAGAAAAATCGGAGCATTCAGGAAAACTTTCTTAAAATTCAGCGAACGGTAATGTAACAAGTATCACTTCGGTCAGAAAAGACAGGGGTGATGTTGCTTTATTCAAGCAGTTAATGTATAATGGTTGTATCAAAAGTACGAGGATATAACTATGGATAAAAACAAGGCAATACAATATATTTTAGAAAATGCACGACCTCTTGAATTGGCAGTTTACAAATACTTCTTTGAGAATGAATCAAATCAAGCTGTAATTGATGAGCTTTTACAATTTCAAAATGCTGATGGCGGATTTGGACATGCTCTTGAGCCTGATTTTTTTAATCCCAATTCAAGTCCTATTGCAACCAACGATGCAATAATCACTCTTTCCCGTGTAAATGCACTTGACAGAGATTCCGATATTGTAAAAGGAATAGTCAGATATTTGGAATCCCACGATTCTTTCAATGAAGATAAAAAGCGTTGGTTGTTTGCAATAGACAGCAACAAAGATTATCCTCATGCAATTTGGTGGGAGAAAAAAGGCGACGGCATCAGCAAATTTAATCCGTCAATTTCTTTGGCTGCATTTATGGTTTGTTACGGTAACCGCACCCCTCTTTATGAAGAAATAATAAAAGAGGGATTTGAGTATCTTGAAAACAGCGAAGAAATCAACGGAGATGATGTGAATTGTTATCTGCTGGCTTATGAGCTTTTAACTTCGAACAGCATTAATGATATAGTTGATTTAAACATTTTCAAAGACCTGTTGTGTAAGGCTATTGAAAATTGTATTTGTAAGGATATTACTAAATACGGTGTTGAATATGTACCGATGCCATCGGTTATCTTTACCGGCAGATATATGGAGTTTATCACGCCTGAAATCAAATCATTAATCACAGTGGAAAAAGATATTTTAGGTAAACTGCAAATGGAAGACGGCGGATTTGATATTACTTGGAAATGGTATACCCCGTATGCCAAAGAATATGAACAGGCAAGAGCTTGGTGGCGTCCTCGCATTACTAGTGATAAGCTTCTTTTTAATGAAATTACGATTTAAAAATTCATAAATGCCATTAGAATCATATATGAGGTGTAACTATGATTTACAGAAAATATGAAAGTAAGGATATTTCGGCAATACGGGATATTCTCGAAAACGATTTGGGTTATAACTGTGAACTTAATAAACTAAATAATCGCATTAATGAAATGCTGAAACGGGGCAACTATCAGATTTTTGTTGCCTGTGACGGTGATAAGGTCGTAGGTTACATAGGCTGTGTCAGTTACCTTGCTTTTGAACTTGATAATGAGGGGATGAAAATTATTGCACTTGCCGTTTCAAAAGAATATCGCAGAAAAGGTATCGGCACACAGTTATTGAAAATTGCTGAACAATGGGCAAAAGAAAATAATATTGAAGTTGTTCTATTAAACAGCGGATTGCCGAGAGAGGATGCTCATGCATTTTATGAATCACAGGGCTACTTCAAAAAGAGTTACGGTTTCATAAAGAAAATATAATAAGAAGGTGTTGCTTATGGCAAAAGTCTTTTTAATCTGTGGCAAAATCTGTTGCGGTAAAACTACATATGCACAGAAGCTGTGTGCCGAAAACAACGCTGTATTGCTTTCAGTTGATGAAATAACACTTGCTCTTTTCGGTCAGCATTGTGGCGATAAGCACGATGAATATGTTGAAAGAACAGAAAAATATCTATTGAACAAATCTTTAGAGCTTATTCAGAAGGATATTAATGTCGTTCTTGATTGGGGCTTCTGGACAAAAGCAGAACGGTTAACTGTAAAAGAGTTTTACAAATCCCGTGATATTGATTGTGAGATTCATTATATTGATGTCAGCGATGAAATATGGAAATATCGATTGAATAAGAGAAACAACGCTGTGCTTGCAGAAGAAACAAGTGCTTACTATGTTGATGACAATCTCGCAGCGAAGTTTGCTTCAATATTTGAAGTTCCGAACGAAGCAGAAATTGATGTTGTTTATCAAGGTGATACGAATGAATAAATTTGAATTTATGAACAACTTTGATATTTTGTCAAACGATGAAGTTACATTAAAAATTTGTCAGAAATATCCGGGTGATGATGAATTGTTGCCCTTTTATTACTTTGATGTTTTTGTCAATGATACTGCTGTCGGGAAAATAAGTATTCGTATAGGCAATAATTATCATTCTCATTATAATGGTAATATCGGTTACGAAATTGATAAGGAATACCGAGGCAATAATTATTCATATAAAGCGTGCAAGCTTGTATTACAGGTGGCAAAAGCACACGATATGGATGAATTGATACTTACTTGTGACGAAAGCAATATTGCTTCCTTCAAAACAATTGAAAAACTCGGTGCAGAACTAATTGAAATAGCAAAACCGCCTGAAGATTATTTTGCATACCGTGAAAACATGGAGAAACAAAGAATATATAAACTTCATATATGATAATTTTGCAATAAATCGTTTTTGTTCAAGAAAACATTTCTGCTTACAGATATAATGGTGTTGTAAAGGTCGATTTTTACACACTATTATGTTCAGGAGATGTTACTATGGAAAATACAGAACTTATTTTCAATGCGGTGAATTTTGCAAAGCAGAATGCAACCGAAAACGGTATATCCGTTGAAGAGGTTGCGAGGAATGCTGGCTTTTCAATTGACTATTTCAACCGCATTTTTCTTTCTCACACAGGCTTTACGGTTACCGCATATATAAATTATATCCGTTTGAAGCAGGCGGCTTATCTTCTTCGTACTACCGACAAATCGGTGCTTGAAATTGCACTTGAAATCGGCTACGATTCCCACGAAGGATTCACAAAAGCATTCAAGAAAAAGTACGGCATTACTCCGAGCGAATACCGTACTGACAACAAAAACAGAATAATGTATATGGGGGAGATAACGGACAAAACCGTTGGAAGCCGATTTGTGCATAATAATCCCGATTTTAAGCTTGTTGACTCTTCGGAAGTGATTGATTTGCTTCTCGAAAAGGATGCAAAACGATACGGTTATTTCTGCACAACAATCAAATACTGCGGACTAACAATCGTTGCCCCTGACGGAAACTATGAAAACGGTTTTATTGGCATAGGTGATGATTTTAACGGCAAATGTTATCTTGAAATAATGACGGATGATTTCAAACTGTTGGCTGATTGGATAGAACGCTTTCCGCAGAGAAAAACATTTTATTCTGATAAAAATGAAGCAGAGGTTAAAGAAATTCTTACATCTTACGGTGTTGATGAAAACCTGAAAGTCACACCGCAGGCATTATATTTCGGTGAGCCTTTCGAATGTTCACTTCCCGAGAATATCACAATCAGACTGCTTACACCGAATGACAAAAAAGCAATCACAAAATGGGCAAACGGCAGAAAAGACGGATATATAAAGCACTTATTTAACGATCAGGATTATCTCGATGAAAACAATCTTGAATACGGTGTTTTTGAAAAGGATAATCTGATTGCCGTTGCAGGGTGCGGAATTGATGAAGTACACGGAATGAGACTGAATAACTGCTGTTCAATCCGTTTTGCCGACGGCAAGGAAAACGACAAGCTTTATAAAACAATTTTTAAGTTTGTGACTAATGATATTCTGTCAAAAGGTACTTTGCCCTTTGATGACATTCAGCACGGAGAATATGCAAAAACACACGGCAACTTTACTTCTACCGATTTGGGATATACAGTTGTAAACAGAAGATTTGATATAGTATAAAAGAAGGATAGCTCTTTAATCGGAGCTATCCTTCACTTTTTATTCACTATAAAATTCCATCGGGTCAACTTCTAACTGTTTACAGATTTTGATTATCACATCAAATGATGCACCGCCGACATCACGGGACAGTAAGGTCATCAGAGTGCTGTATGGGATATCGGCTTCAATGGCGAATTGTCTCAGACTCGGATATCTGTCTAAAATCAGATTCCGCAGTTTCAGTTCCCGGCTCATTTTGATTCCTCGGCAACGATTACTCTGATTCCTGTATCTTCAAGAGAAGTAATTTGTTCTTCGGCACAGTCCCAGTCGGTAATAATCATATTGAATTCGTTGGCATTGCAGACCTTTACAAAAGAATTTACACCGACTTTTGCACTTGGCATTAACAGACATTTCTTTCTGCTGTTTTTAAGAACAGTCCTCTGAAATGTTGCAGTTTCATCAGAACCGTTGGAAAGTCCGAAATCTGCTGTTAATCCCGAGCCCGTGATAAAACAAACATCAAAATGCAGCTTACTTACAAAATCTATTGCAAATGTGTCAACTACAGAGCCGCTTTTACGCATTTTTCCGCCTGCGATATAAACATCAATATTTTCAAAATCTCTCAGTTCTTTTGCAAAGTCAACACAGTTTACAACTACAGTGAAATGAATATTCCTCGGCAGAAGCGATATGACAATGTGTCCGAATGAACCGCTTGTAAGATAAACAATGTCATTTTCTTTGATTTCTTTAATTGCAATTTGTGCAATTGCTTTGTAATTAGGGAATATCGGCATATTGTCATACCGACGGTTCAAAGGTGGTATCACACTGACCTGACTCAGTACGATTGCTCCGCCGTGAGTTCTTTTGCAGACACCTTTCTGCTCAAGCAATCGCAAGTCTCGTCTTGCTGATTCATCTGAAATTCCGTATTTACTTGTTATTTCGGCAATTGTAATTTTACCGTTTGTTTTGATTATATCTGATATTTCCTGATGTCGTTCTTCCATAAACATAAGAAAACCTCCGTAATATTGATTTATATCGGCTCCGATGATACTATAATACAACATATTCGGTAACAAATCAATATTTTCGGCAATCGGATTTGCGTATATTTAAAACTGCCCTCACAAAAGTGAGAGCAGTTATATGTATTATTCAGTTTTGCCATTCAAAATAAAATCAATTAAGCGGTCAGTATCAGAGAAATAATCATAATCACCATTAATACCTTCACGGTGATAAACGACTCCGTTTTGCTCGTTTCTTTCAAGGCAGTCCAACAGCTTTTCTTCACCATACTGCCTGATAAAAAGGTTAAAGGTGTATGGCTTAATTTTACTTAATAAACCTTTTCTGCAATTCTCAGTACACTCGTAGCAATGGTCTAATCCTTTTTTCTGAGAACATTTTTTGTTTTCGCACCAATCATTATCAGGGCAGTTACCCGAATTACAACCGTTACAAGTAACATTTTCAGAACATAAACAGCAAGCAAGACCGCATCTTGCGATTCCTAATTCTCTTTTCATAACAGCCACCAACTTAAATGTTATATTCGTGATAACCAAATTCTGTACGATAGGTTTCAGAAGGGATGAAACCGAGATTTTCAATACAGTTGATTTTTTCAGGTATGTTTGAAGTTTTTATTTTAATGCTTTCTATTCCGAAATCATCAACAAATTGCTCTATGGTCAGTTTAATTATTTCGGCAAATGATTTTTCGGTATTATATTCTGATGATAGATCAATTCTTAATACACCTGCTTCACCGCCAAAAATTTCAACTGTACCGATTGCTTTATTATTACTTTTCGGAGTAACTGAAAAACGAACATAATATTGTTTTTGATATTCTTCTAACCAAAATCTGATACAATTTTCCATCTCTTCAACTGTGGAATAGTAAAAATCGCTTGTGCAGAAATCAGCATTAAATTTCTTAACATTTGCTCTGTCTGAATAGCAACAAAGTAAATCTTCCGCATCATCTAACTTTACTAAGCGAAGAAAAAAGGATTCAGTTTCGTATGTAGGGCATTGTTCGTAAATATTTTTCATAATTAAAACTCACATTCCAAAATATCATTTTCTGCATTGAAACCATTTCGCTGATACCAATTAACAGAGTTATCACTCGGCCATACGAAGATTAATTCACAGCCTTTTTCTTTCAGATAGTTCTTGATGTATGAAAGTAATTCAGTTCCGTAACCTTTATTTCTGTATTCACTCATTGTATGAACATTAGTAAGATATGCGATGTATGACTTGCTTACTTTTGGCTTCGGTACTTTATTAATAATTGCAACATACATTGCAGAAATCACAATACCGTCTTGCTCCAAAACAAAAACAGTGTATGTAGAATCATTTTTTAGAAAAGTGATGTAATCATCTATGAACCCCTGCTTATCTACGCCGACAATGTTTGTTTCACCATATGTAATATCATCTTCAGCAGAATGTTCCCATTTCATTTCTGCTAATTGTAAAAAGT
>CAZTFS010000106.1:0-6764 GCA_964613045.1 uncultured Eubacteriales bacterium | reverse complement strand
TTGAATTTTTTTTGAACTACATTCAGCAGATAATTTTCCGATGCCTGTGTAAGCAGAGAAATGTAATTTTCACTCAGTGACAGAGTGTACAGCTTGTTGAGTTCGGAAAAAACTATATGTCTCATTGCAGTTATTACTTCAAGGGGATACTGTCTTGTGCCTGTGTGATTGCAGTCTTTGCAGAACAGCTCACCCGTATGCTCATTGAAATACATAGTATCTGTTTCAAATGCTCCGCAGTCCTTGCATGCTATAAGAGAAGGCATGTAGCCTGTTGCGGAAATCAGTCTGAGTTCAAATATGGGCTTTAACAGCCGCATATCCTTCTGACCGTTTGCAAGAAAATGCAGAGTGTTCAGAAGCAGTCTGAGATATTCGTTTGAATCGGCTTCAACAGGGGCAGTTTCTATTATCAGCTCATTGAAATACTGAGCCAGTGACAGTCTTTCTATATCCTTCTGTAAACCGAAAAATGTCTCATTCAGGTCACATTCCTCAACTTTTATCGCTTTTGCACCCTCGTAAAAAGTGAAGTTGCCGTAGCAGAACATGTTCGTTGACATATGTAGCTTGTTTTTCGGTCTGTCAGCCGCTTTTGCAAAGGCTTTTATGATACCTCTGTCACGGGTCAGAAAAGTTATAAGTCTGTCTGATTCGCCTGTTCTGACGATTTTCAGCACTATGGCATCAGTGTTGAAGGTCATTGTGTATCAAGTCCGAAGTTGTGAATAAGACCTTCACGGTTTCTCCAGTCTTCCTTGACCTTTACCCAGCATTTAAGGTTGACCTTGCAGCCTAAGAACTTTTCAAGCTCTATTCTGGCTCTTGTGGAAACTTTCTTGAGCATAGCACCGTTTTTGCCGATAATGATGCCCTTGTGACTGTCTTTTTCGCAATAAATAGTAGCCTCTATGTCGATCATATCGCCGTCGGGACGCTCCTTGAAACGCTCGATCGCAACGGCAGTACCGTGTGGGATCTCCTTATCTATAAGACGGAGAAGCTTCTCTCTTATCATTTCGGATGCAATGACCTTTTCGGGCTGATCGGTAAGTGTATCGTCAGGGAAAAAGTGCTCTGACTCAAAAGCAAGATTCATAAGCTCATCAAGCAGTTCGTTCATGCCGTTGCCGTCAACTGCCGATACGGGAACGATAGCCTCAAAATTGTACATCTGAGAGAACATCATTATTCTCTCCATAAGCTCTGTTTTGTCGGGAACCGTGTCTATCTTGTTGATGGCGAGGACAGCAGGAATTCTTTCCTTTATAAATCTGTCTATAAGCTCCTTTTCGGCAGGTCTTATCTCACCCTTGGGCTCTACAACAAGAAGACATGCATCAACGTCACCGATGCTGTTATCAACAGCTTTGACCATGTTCTCACCAAGCTTGGTTTTCGGCTTGTGATAACCGGGGGTATCCGTGAAAACGAGCTGAGTATTGTCCTTTGTAAGAACACCCATTATTCTCGTTCTTGTAGTCTGCGGCTTAGGGGAGACTATGGCTATCTTCTGACCGAGAAGACGGTTGAGTATTGTGGATTTGCCCGCATTGGGACATCCTACGATTGCAATAAATGCAGTTTTTGAAGTGTTCAAATTTTTACTCCTTTATATGGGCGTAGCTAAATTATTGTCAGTCTGTATAACTGTTGCTTCTCGGAAGACCGATCTGAGCAAGAACAAATTCTTCTTTTTCTCTCATTCTTACTGCTTCAAGTCCGCCGTTTACATGATCGTAACCTAACAGATGGAGCATTGAATGAACTGTAAGAAATGCGATCTCACGCTCAAAGGAGTGACCGTATTCCTTGCTCTGTGCAAACGCTGTTTCCATTGAAATAACAATGTCACCCAGCATTTTTGCACCTGTGTCGTTGTTGATGTCATATTCGCCGTTTTCGCCGAGAGGGAAGGAGAGTACATCAGTTGATGCGTCAACATTTCTGAACTCTTTGTTGAGATTATGTATTTCGTCATTGTTGACGAAACGTACACTTATCTCTGCTGAGCCTTCGAACTTTTCATTTTTGAGGACTGCATTACAGCAGCGACGGACAAGCATCCTTGTGCCTGTGGGAATTTTGACTTCTTTCTGATCATCTGAGATGATGACTTTGATTTTGTCTTTCATTTTCGTTTCTTGACCTCCTCATTTTTTTCGTAAGCTTTTATAATATCCATAACAAGCTTGTGTCTTACAACGTCCTTTTCGCTGAAGCGTACAGCCTGTATGTCATCTACATTTTTAAGTATCTTTACCGCTTCTACAAGACCTGAGCGTTTGCCGTCGGGCAAGTCGATCTGGGTCACATCGCCCGTAACGACAATTTTTGAGTTGAAACCGAGTCTTGTAAGGAACATTTTCATCTGTTCGGGGGTGGTATTCTGAGCTTCATCAAGGATAATAAAGCTTTCATCAAGTGTTCTGCCACGCATATATGCAAGCGGTGCGACCTCTATACTGCCTTTTTCCTGAAAACGCTGAAAGCTTTCTGCTCCGAGCATGTCGAAAAGTGCATCATAAAGGGGTCTTAAATACGGATCAACTTTCTGCTGAAGATCGCCGGGAAGAAAGCCCAGCTTTTCACCGGCCTCCACGGCAGGTCTTGTAAGTATTATCCTGTTGACTTCCTTTGCTCTGAAAGCATTTACAGCCATTGCCACTGCAAGATATGTCTTACCCGTACCCGCAGGACCGATACCGAACACTACCGTATTATTTTTGATCGCATCTATATATTTTTTCTGACCGAGAGTCTTGGGCTTGACGGGTCTGCCCTTTGTAGTTATGCAAATGCAGTCGCCTGTGATCTCATGAAGCCTGTCCTCGTTGCCGTCTTTTACAAGAGATATGACGTATCCCACATTCTGCGAATTCAGCGATTCACCCTTATTGATAAGCGTAAGCAGCCCTCCGATAGCACGGACGGCTGCAGATACTGCTTCTATATCACCCGACACCTTAAGATCCGAGCCACGGTTAAGAACGGACACACCGAATTCCTTTTCAACAAGTCTGATGTTTTCATCAAAGCTGCCGAAAAGTGCTACTGCATTTTCCATTCTGTCAATACTAACTGTTTGTTCGTACATATTACGCCTCTGTATTTATGATCCTATATATACTGTTATATGACCTGATAATACATATTATACATTCACAAATATTTTATCACAATATCTGATTTTTATCAATGTTTTATATAAATTTAAGGAATTATTGTTGAATTTGACTAATACTGATTGTCTTCTACTATGAAATAATATTCTGTTCCGCTTTTTTCGTGATTTATGTAACTAATTGTTACCGTAACGGAGTTTTCTTCTTGTAAAAGGGTGACTGCTTTTTCTTCTGTTTCTGCGTTCTGCATTATTTTCTGTTCCTCACAAAAGACACAATAACCGCAAAGCAGTGCAGCTTGTGATGAATTAAGCTCAAGTATTTCTTCCTTCAGTGCTGTTTCGCTGTAAGTGATTATTCCCAGTGGCAGTGCCAATGAATCATACTGAAGCATTGCTTTTTCGGTACGGCTCAGAGCGTTGTCTTTAGCGTGTTTTACAGGTATCTCCAGCGAAAAAAGATATAATGAATAGCCGTAGTCTTTTTCTGACAGACAGTAACATCTTTCTGTGTTTGTAATTGTTTTTGTGATTTCTCTTTTTGTACGTATGACGGCGTTGCCTCTTGCATGTACAAAATCCGAAGAACCGTCGGCTCTCTCAACAACACCGCTTATCAGAAGATCACCTTTTGTGACCGCATTGCCGGGTGTGATCGCCGCATCACCTGTGTAGACTTCAAGAGCGAGCAATTCTCCGTCAACTGCGGACACTATATTGCACGGTGTTGAGAGATCAAGTATCTCACTGCTGCCGGAACTCTCAAGAACCTCCAGCGAAACAGCCGTTTTGTCTATGTTTACGGAAAACCAGTTTATTCCGTCAACGGTGGCTTTTATGTTTTCTCTTATTGCTTTCGGATCTATTGAGCTGCGGAATGTCCCCGGAGTGATTCCGTATGATGCGGCAAGGGAAATTATCTGCTCATCAGTATACTTTTCGTTGCCTGTCACGTTTATTGTCCAGATGCATGAGGACAGGAGAGATACTATCGCAACCGAAACGACAGCACCTGCGATAAGTCCTTTTCTTTTTAAATACGGTCTGATTATAAACGGCAGACCGCATTTTTCTGTTGCTCTGAGCTTAACGCCTGACCGTTTTGCACAGGGACGTATTTTTTTATAGCAGGCGATACTTGTTTTTGCCGTAAAATTGCCACTCTGAGAACGAATATCCCAAATTGTTATGTTGTTGAGTGAGCACAGATTCAGAAACCGCTCGGAAAATCCTCCTGTGCCGCTGAAAACAACGTAACCTGTAATAAATCTGAAAAATCTTAATAAAAACACCCGATCAGTCCTTATGAAAAATCCATTGACAGTACAGTACCTTTTATAACTGCCTGAGATTCAAAAAATGTGCTTATTTCCATTTCATCACCGTGAAAACGGACGATTTTGCTGCCTAAGTTTATGGCGATAAGCTCCTGTGAGTACTCTATGATTCCCATACAGCCCTCAACGGTAACGTCAGTATTGCTTCTGAATTCAATGCTGAATGTGTTGTGTATTGCCGACTCGGGAAGCTGTAATTCCTCTGCAAATTTTCTTGCAAATTCTTCTTTTCTGCGTTTCATGGACACACCTCTTTAAAATATATGTTATCTCAGCCATAAATAGCACTCTGCAAACATATTATGTAACGGTGATGAATATGAAAATGAAGCTGAAGATAAGAAACTCTTTGATAATGTTTCAGATCGTACTGATCGGTTTTTTGCTGATAAGTGAGAGAGATGAAGTCACCGTTGCGGTTAGTAACGGACTTTCGGTATGCGGAGATGTGCTGATACCTTCTCTTTTTCCGTTTATGGTGTTGTCATCATTTGCGTTGTCGTCGGAACTTTTTGATAAAAACGGAAAAGCAGTATCTTTTGTAATAAAAAAAGTATTCAGATTGCCCGCCGTATGCTTGCCTGCTGTCATTTTCGGATTTATCGGAGGGTATCCTGTAGGTGCAAAAGTAATAAGCCGTCTTTATGACGAAGGGAAGATCAGCGGACAGGACGCAAAGCACCTGTTTTCGTTCTGTGTAAATGCAGGACCTGCCTTCGCAGTTTCTGTTGCAGGCAAAATGATGCTCGGTTCAAAAGAAGCCGGATATATTATACTTGTTTCTGTGTGCTTGGCATCGCTTATGACCGGTTTTATTTACGGTAAAATAAAAAAACACCGTGAATATACAGCTTTTGAAAATTCAGGACATGAAGTATCTTTTTCGGAAAGCTTTTTTTCGGCGGTATCATCTTCATGTAACGCAATGCTGAATGTGTGCAGCTGGGTGCTTGTGTTTTTTGCAGGTTCGGCAATAATCAGACAGTGTATAACCAATGAAACAGCGGGGCTTGTTTATGATTCGCTTTCGGAAGTTACTTCCGGACTGACTGCTGCCGCAAAGCTGGGCGGTGTTCCGTTTGTCTCTGCCTGTATTGCTTTCGGCGGAGTGTGTATTATGTGTCAGTTGATGCCTCAGATAAAAAAATGCGGACTGAAGATACGTGAATATCTCCTGTTCCGCATAATAAACAGTGTGTTGACTTTTTTTATCTGTAAAACATTGTTGATGTTCTTTGATGTTACGGTTTCGGTATACTCGAATTTTAAACCAGCCGTGCATTTTGCACCTGCTTCTGCGGCACTTATGATAATGTGTGCAGTGCTGATATCGGATATCGTTAATATCAGACGATCTCCTTACCGGTCTTGAGAAGCCTTTCTATGTAATCAACCATCTGCTCTTTTGAACACACATCGTCATTTCTTATCCACCAACGAAGAAGCTCACAGCTGCCTCCCGTAAGGAACTGAGCCTTTATCTCAACAGGTGTGCTGAATACCTCGCCGTTTGTCACAAGAATGTTCATAAGTGCAAGCATTTCTTCATAAATGATCTTGTGAAGAGATTCAATAAAGTTGTTTGTCGAGGAGTTGATGGAAAGTCTTAACATGGGCTTATTCGCTTCAATAAAAGTAACAATATTTTCAACTAATACATGATAAGCATTCGTAAGATCTGTTGTAACATGGATCTTAGCACCGTTGTCGTAAAACTCTCTGAGCTTGACTCTTGCCACATACTCCATAAAATCGCTTTTGTCTTTGAAGTGTTTGTAGAATGTAGCACGGTGAACCATTGCCTTGTCGCATATATCCACAATTGAAATGTTGTCATAGCACTGTGTTTCAAGCAGTTCAAACATTGCATTGCACAGAAGCTTGTGTGTCCGTCTGATTCTGAGATCTTCTTTCTTTTCTGTCATCGTTATAACTCCTCCTTGTTCAGATTATTGATATTATATAACAAATACCGACAGTTGTCAATTATATAATTAATGTAAATAAAACAAAAAAAGTATATTAATCGTATTTTAAACCTTAAAATGAGTCGGTTTATGGTTTATTCCTAAAGCAGAAGAGTGTTTATTAAAAAAAATTAAAAAAATTCTGAAAAGTACTTGATTTTTTTAAAAAAATGGTTACAATATACATTAGCACTCGAGATTAGGGAGTGCTAAAAAGCTAAAAGATAATAATTTTTCGGGAGGAATATACAATGACACTTAAACCTTTAGGCGACAAAGTTGTAGTTAAGTTTGTCGAAGCTGAAGAGAAAACAAAAGGCGGCATCATTCTTTCAT
>CAZTFS010000105.1:0-6767 GCA_964613045.1 uncultured Eubacteriales bacterium | reverse complement strand
CGACAAATTATTGTTTATCTGCTTGTTATCTCCGTTCCGGGATAGTAGTGCTCAATGATCTCTTCGTATGTGTACCCCTGTTTTGCGTACCAGTCTGCTCCGTATTGACTCATGCCTACGCCGTGACCGTAACCTCTGACGGAGAAAATGTATTCACCGTTGTTATATTTCAGGTCAAAAGACGGGCTTCTGAGTGAAAACAGAGTTCTTGTTTCCATTCCCGACATTTCAATACCGCATACAGTCACACTTGTAACGGTACCCGAATCTGTGGTGCTGTTTATTTTTATAAGCTCATCACTGTTAAAGTCGGCATCGGTATAGTCTTTTAATACGTCTTTCAGGTCATTTTCCGTGACGGTTACTGTTGAAGAGTACCGTGTTGAATATTTATCTCCGGGACTTTCCACGCTTATAAGATAAGGTATCGCCTTTCCCCACATGTTTTCTGCTGATTCGGTGTTGCCTGTGCTGATGGCATGGTATGCAGCCATGATCGGTTCACCGTCATAGACTATCACTTTGTCAATAACTGCATCTACTGCATCTGCAATTTTGTTGTAATAGGTATCGTAGGCATCGCCCCATTTTTCCTGCATCTCCGATTGGGTCATGTAGCCCTGGTGTGTACTGCTGTCATCGGAAATATCAGCACCGTTCAGTGCTTCATTGCTTCCGTTAAGCTTCAGGTATTCGGCAAATGTAACAGCAGCCAGTGCCTGGGCTTTCAGAGCCTCGGTTTCGTAGGATGCAGGCATTTCCGCCGCAACGGTTCCTATTATGTAATCCCGCATATCCATTTCCTTAGTCTTTTCGTCTTCAGACATGAATACACTTATTGTATCGGTATCTGTATCTTCTGCTTCCGGGATTGTCTCTTCCGCTGTGCTGACTGTGACTTCTTCATCGGCTCTGAACGGAATTGCCGCAAGGGGAGCAAGCAGTAATATGATCGCTACAGTTATACATAAAATGCCGTAAATTTTCATTATTATTCATCCTTTACTTAAAATTTGTATTCTTCGCTTATTGACTTTATTTTAAAAACATTATACAATAATATGTAAATCATTATCAGGGGTCGATTTTTATGAGCAAGACAATTATCACTGATGAAGCTATTTCATTATTATGCAATCAGCTTAGGGATAATAACTATATAAATGTTTCAGACTATGAGAAATACGGCGTTAAGAGAGGTCTTCGTAACGCAGACGGAACAGGTGTCATGGCAGGTCTGACCAAGATCTGCAGCGTTGAAGGCTATTATGTTTATGACGGTGAAAAGATGCCCAAAGAAGGTCATCTTTATTACAGAGGTATAGATGTCAACGATATTGTAAGTGCATGTGAAAAGGAAAACCGTTTCGGCTTTGAAGAAGTAATATGGCTTCTTCTTTTCGGTTCGCTTCCCACACAGGATCAGCTTGACAGATTTAATGATGCACTTGCTCAAATGCGTGAGCTTCCCGACAATTTTACGGAAGACATGATAATGAAAGCACCGTCACCCAATATTATGAATAAGATCGCACGTGCAGTGCTTGCACTTTATTCTTATGATGATAATCCCGATGACACTTCGATACAGAATGTTCTTAATCAGTCTCTCCGCCTTATTGCACAGATGCCTTCCATAATTTCATACGCATATCAGGTAAAAAGAAGACACTATTACCATAAGAGCATGTATCTTCATCCGCCTAAGAGTCATCATCATACGGCAGAAGTTATACTTAACTCCATTCGTTCAGACAAGCATTTTACGGATGAAGAGGCAAAGCTTCTTGATATATGTTTGATCCTTCATGCCGAACATGGCGGCGGTAATAACTCGACTTTTGCAACACGTGTGCTTTCATCTTCAGGAACGGATACTTATGCGGCGATTTCCGCAGGTATCGGTTCGCTTAAAGGTCCGAAACACGGCGGAGCAAACAGCAAGGTTGCTGAAATGATAGAGTATTTCAAGGCAAATTGCTCGGATATTACCAATGCGGAGCAGGTTGCAGATTATATCAGAAAAATACTCAGAAAAGAGGGCGGCGACGGCACAGGACTTGTTTACGGTGTCGGTCATGCAGTTTATACATTGTCTGATCCCCGAGCTGAGATATTAAGAAAAAAAGCAACTGCCTTTGCAATAGGAACAGAATTTGAAGAAGAACTCAAATTGCTTAATCTTATTGCAGACCTTACACCGGACCTGTTTAAAGAGGTTACGGGTAAGGATAAGCCCATGTGTACAAATATAGATCTGTATTCGGGCTTTATTTATAAAATGCTCAGAATCCCTGAAGATATCTTCACTCCGCTTTTTGCAACCGCAAGACTTGCAGGTTGGTGTGCTCACCGTATGGAAGAGCTGTACACGGGCGGAAGAATTCTCAGACCTGCTTACAAGAGTCTGTCCTCCCACACCGAATACATTCCGATCGTTGACAGAGTCAGTAAATAAATCAAGCTTTTAGGAAAGGATGTAATTTCTTTGAAGAAAATAAAAAATTCGGTTCAGTCCGTCAACCCCGATATAGCTGTTATTCTCATGTGTATTGCACTTCTTGCAGCATGTCCGATAAGAATCTTCCAGATGCTTAAGAATATGGATGCCGTAACCGGTTTCTTTAACGATTATTCAAGCGTATCAATAATCATTCTTTATGCAATTCTGGCTGTTGCGGCAGTGTTGATACTGATCCTGTCGTTTCTGAGTGCCCGTATACCTGCGGCACTTGCTCCTGCAGGCAGACGTATTCCTTTGGGCCTCACATCTTTGATCTTTGCGGCAACACTTTTTTATGACGCTATCCGTAATTATCTCCCTTCGGAAAATTCAACAGCAACTATCGTTCAGAATGCACAGTCTGTATCTACGCTTCACCATGCACACGCAATATTTGCGTTTCTTGCGTGCTGTTACTTTATAGTATTTGCAATTTCATATATAAGCGGCAACTCATTCCATAAAAAGCTTAAGATCCTTTCTCTTTCAGCTCTTTTGTGGTCTGTAACAGGCGTTCTTGAAAGAATAACCGTCATAATCAGCATCATGAGAGTTTCCGAGCTGTTCCTTGAGCTTTGTGCCATTGTTTTTCTTATGGTATTCTTCCTTTCATTTGCAAGAGTTGTTTCCGATATTAACAGCAAGGGCTCAATGTGGAGCATTATTGCTTGCGGATGCATTTCCGTAATGTTTATTCTGACATATTCAATTCCCAGAGTTATGCTTCTTCTTACAGGCAATTCCGACAGCCTTGTCAGCGGTTATCCCGTTGATCTGACAATGATAGGCTGTGCACTGTTTATTATCGTGTTTATCGTTACCGTACTCAGATGCGGATATGCGGTTGAAGATGTGAAAGCAATGAACGAAGAGATAGAAGAAGCTGTAAAAGCAGTGGGCTCTCAGACAGCTGAAGCTGAACAGGACGTACCTTCAGTTGAAACTGATTCTGACGGTAATGTTATAATCTCATCATCAGTAACAGAATCGGAAAGCGAAGAATAAAGGAGTCTGACAATGGAGCTTTTTTTGCATAATATGCAGACAGCCGCACAACAGGTTTTTATATTGTATATCATTGTTGCGGTGGGCTTTATAGCAGACAGGCTCAATATTTTTACTGAAAAAACAGCAAGAGCATCAAATGATCTGATGTTCTATATCGTAACCCCTTGTGTAATTGTAAACTCGTTTCTCAATACCGAGTTTACACGTGAATCGGGTAAAGGTTTTGCAATAGCTCTCGGTTGTTCTTTTATCGCTCATCTGGCAGGTATAATTTTTGCAATGCCGTTTTTTAATAAAAAAGGCGATGAAAACAGCTCGATCTATAAATATGCTTCCGTCTACGGAAATGTGGGATATATGGTGCTTCCGCTTGCAAATTCCGTGCTGGGAGCAACAGGCGTATTCTTATGTTCGGGTGCAGTAGTTGCCTTTAATACACTTGCATTTACTCACGGAATATGGTTAATGAACAAAGGCAAAAAAGTCAAGTTTGAGCTAAAATCTCTTATTGTTAATCCCGGAGTGATTTCGGTTATTATCGGTCTTCCGCTGTTTCTGTTTTCGGTAGAATTGCCCCAGCTGTTAGCTCAGCCGATAAGCTATGTTTCCAATCTGAACACACCGTTGGCGATGCTGATATTCGGCACATATATCTCAAAAACAGATCTTAAAACGATATTTAAGATTCCTCAGCAATATGTTATTATCGTAATAAGGCTTATTGCAGTTCCGATCGTGATGCTTGGAGTGTGCAAACTGCTGAATTTGGATCAGACGTTGACAACAGCATGTATACTGTCTGCGGCTGCACCCAGTGCAAACAATACCGTTATGTTTTCTGCAAAATACGATAAGGATACTGGGCTTGCATCAAAAATAGTTGCGTTTAACAGTTTTGTATCTATAATTACATTGCCTGTCATGATCGCAATATCTCAGATATAAGGTTTATTTATGAATTTCGGAAAATTACAGCTTAATGACGAAGTAAAACAGAAGCTCTCCTCGGCGGTGGACACGGGAACTCTTTCCCATGCAGTACTGCTGACAGGAGGAACTCAGAAAGAGCGAAAAGAGCTTGCTACCCTTCTCGCTCAGGCGTTGTTCTGCGAAAATGCGGACAAGCCTTGCTTGAAATGCGTCAGCTGCAAAAAAATAAAATCCGGCATACATCCCGATATAACCGAGATATCAGGGGAAGCCGGAAAACAGAAAAGTATAAAAATTGATACGATAAGGGATGTGCGTACAAAAGCGTATATTATGCCTAACGAAGCTCCCTTTCAGATATTCATCATTCTTGAAGCATCGGGAATGGGTGAAGAAGCTCAGAATGCACTTCTTAAAATTCTTGAAGAACCGCCTGCTACGGCAAGATTTATACTTGCGTCAAGATCACGTGATGATTTCAGACAGACCATATTATCCCGTGTTACGGCGTTTGCGATAAGTGAAGACAGCGGTCAGGCTGCAGGTGAAAAAGAGAATCCAAAGGCTTCCGCAGCTGCAAAGGATATCTTAAAGGCTCTTTTAACTAAGAATGAGTATAATGTCATCGTCAGTACAGGAGCACTTGAGAAGGACAAAAAGGCTTTTAAGTCTGCCCTTGAAAAAATGCTTCTCATGCTGAGAAATGCCGTTGTAACTGTCTATTCTGAAATTGAGAATGATGAAGACGGCATTGAATTAAGGTTCTCAAGGATGTTTACGGTCAGAGAAATGATTGCTATGCAGGATATAATTAAGAATCTTCTGGCGGATGCGGATAAAAATGCTAATGATAATCTTCTGCTGACAAGGCTTTCTATGGGGCTTATGTCATGCATTGAAAAACAGGAGGCTTGAAATGGTCGAGGTTATAGGTGTTAGATTTAAGGAAACAGGTAAGATATATTATTTTGATCCCTGTAAAAATAAAATAAAAAAAGGCGATTTTGTAATTGTTGAAACAGCAAGAGGTATCGAGTGCGGCGAGATAGCAATGGACAACCGCATGGTGGAGGATGATTCTATCGTTCAGCCTCTCAAAAAGCTTATCAGAATTGCAACAGATGAAGATATTGCGATAGTTGAAAAGAATAAGGAAAAAGAAAAGAAAGCGGCGGCAATTTTTGAAGAGAAGGTCGCATACCGCAAGCTTGACATGAAGCTTGTTGATGTTGAATATACATTTGACGGCAGTAAGATACTTTTCTATTATACCGCACCGGCAAGAGTTGACTTCCGTGAGCTTGTAAAGGATCTTGCAAGTGTCTTCAGAGCAAGGATCGAGCTTCGTCAGATCGGTGTCAGAGATGAGTCAAAGATGCTCGGCGGTTTAGGTATCTGCGGCAGACCATTCTGCTGTAAAGAGTTTCTGAGTGATTTCCAGCCCGTTTCGATAAAAATGGCAAAGGAACAGGGGTTATCTCTTAATACCGTAAAGATCAGCGGTTCCTGCGGCAGACTTATGTGCTGTCTTAAGTATGAGCAGGATGCATACGAGCATCTTCTGCATGTCACACCGAAGATCGGAGCGATCGTCGATACAAAGATGGGCAGAGGCGAAGTTATTGATATGAACCTGCTTACGGGAAAATTGACTGTAAAGTTAGAGAAAAATCCCGATGCGGCTCCACAGGTTTTCCACAGAAGAGAAGTTAAGCTTATAAAGGACGTAAAGATTACCGTTGCAAAGGAAGAACTTGATGCTCTTAAAGGTATTGAAGGGGACTGATGTAATAAAATCTGTCTTTGTTCAGTTAAATTCCCAACTAAAATTTATTAAATAAGTATTGCTTTTTTCAGAAAGTATGCTACAATAAAGGAAACTTACAAAAGGGAGGTTTAATCATGGCTTACAAAATTACTGATGCATGTATTTCTTGCGGTGCTTGTGCAGCAGATTGCCCCGTAGAGGCCATCTCTGAGGGTGACGGCATCTATGTAATTGATGCAGATACTTGCATTGATTGCGGTGCTTGTGCAGATAGCTGCCCTGTAGAGGCTCCTGTAGCTGACTAATTTACAAAACATAAAAGAACTGCTCGAGGGCAGTTCTTTTTTAGTTTATGCAACATATTTACAGCCGCCCTATAAGGACGGCTGTATTCATTATCAATATTCATTGACTGTTTCTACAAGAGTGTAATAGAAATCTTCAAAGCTTGTGGGATAATCTATTGTGCCGCAGAAATCGAAGTGATCGAAGCCTTCCATTATGGGCATGTAATACCATACGCCCGTTTCAATCGCTTCACCTGCATTGACGGCTTCT
>CAZTFS010000104.1:0-6891 GCA_964613045.1 uncultured Eubacteriales bacterium | reverse complement strand
GCGGCAATCTGTGCGAAACAGAAAACCGCTGTTATTGTTTTATAAGGAGCTTAAGAAGCTTAAAATATTCAATTTTTAATGCAATAACGACCAAAAACAGATTTTTGCAAAAGAAAAAAACTCATAAACGGCGAAACATAGCCATTTATGAGCCTTTTATTTGGTGCGAGAGACGGGACTTGAACCCGTACGGGATTACCACACGCCCCTCAAACGTGCGCGTCTGCCGATTCCGCCACTCTCGCATTTCCGTTTGGAACGTTATGAATTATATCAGACATTATTGCGTTTGTCAATACCTTTTTTTAAAAATTTTCAACTTTTTTTAATAATTTTTTTTATACTTTAAAATACTTCAAATCGTGATTTTTATACTTGTAACGATCCCGAATATATTGTATAATATAAAAAAATAATTCACAAGGATGATGTTTATGAAAAAATTCATTTCACTGTTACTTTGTGCAGTCCTGCTGCTCGTTCCCGTGACGGCTTTTGCTGCCGAATATCCCGCTGAAACTCTTATCAGAATGGGCGATGTCAATCTTGACGGCAAAATCAATGCATCTGATGCAAGACTTGCTCTGAGAATGTCCGCAAGCCTCGAAAGCTCCGCCGACACAAACCTTCTCAGCGTTGATGCTGACGGCAACGGAAAAATATCCTCTGCCGATGCAAGACTTATTCTCCGCAAGGCTGCAGGTCTGGCTGAGTTCACCTACGGTTTTGACGGCAACGGCGTCGCAAACTCACTCAAAGCTCTTAAAAGCAGCACTTTCATACTCAGTGTTGATTATGAAGATGTATCTTTCAGACTCGTAAAACAGGGTAACAACATTCACATTGTCAGCTCCGATCTTGGTGAAGATATGGCTGCTCTCGGCATGGAAGATTGCGGTCTCCTGTTCTGCAACGACGAAATGTATCTTTCCTATGTCAGCGGCGGTGTAAATGTTGCAATGTTTATCCCCGAAAGCATGTATGACGATCTGGGAATGAGCAAGGATGATGTTTTCGGGCTTGCCGACAGTATAACAAGCATGTTCCCCGACGAATTTGGCACACCTGAAAAGAAAGTTGTCAACGGCGAGACCATGTATGTTTACAACATCAACGAGCCCGGAATGAAGAGCAACATTACCGTTGATGCATACGGTATTATAAAGACCATCGACAGTCTTGATTCTCATGGCAATACGCTTGAAACAATTGTCATTTCAGAAGTAAATGCAGTAGTCAGTGCCGATTATTTCACTCTGTCAGATTTTGAACTGATCTGATAATCTCCCATTGCGGAACAATATTGTGTACAATCAGGGTCTGCTTGTCAAATATTAAAAAAATATTCTTTAATTATGAACATAATGTTAACCGTAAATTTATTTTTATATCACATTATTACAACATTTTTATGTTTTAATATGATCAAGATAAGTATCAGACTTATTATTCTAAATTGAAAGGATTGTATCACAATGATCGCTGAAATCATGGCATACGTACAGGCTCTTATCAACTTTTTCAAGGGTCTCCTTGGTCTTCTCGGTATTGAGCTTGGTTCAGATCTTTAAGGTTAATTCAAAAAAAAATGCAAGGATAAGTGCTTGTCCGCACTTATCCTTCTTTTTTTATTATTTTATACTTAATCTATTGCATTTTCAGGATAATTTTGTTAAAATGCTTATATATCAAAATAAGGGGTGTTTTATAATGAAAACAGTTAAAAAAGTTCTCAGTGTTCTGATGGCTTGCCTTATGATCGTTTGTATAATTCCCGTATTTGCATCTGCTGAGGGTGTATCTGCTCTTCAGTTTGACGAAAACGGCGAATTTCAGATCATGCTCTTTGCCGACATTCAGGACGATGAGGATGTTGAAGAAACCACATTACAGCTCATGCGTGAAGGTATTGCAAAGTATTCTCCCGACCTTGTAGTTTTCCTTGGCGACAACACTGTTGCTGACGGTTATGAGAACCAGTATGCAGCAATCAAGTCCATCGTTGCTCCCTGTGTTGAAGCAAATGTTCCCTTTGCACTTGTTTTCGGTAACCATGATCAGGAACAGGGCGTTGATAAGGAAGAACTTCTTGCGATGTACAAGGCTGCCGGCGGCGACCTTTGCCTTACATGGGATGCTCCCGACGTTTACGGCTGCGGAAACTCAAACCTTGTTATCGCATCTTCTGACAATGTTTTTGATCCTGCATTCAATCTCTGGTTCATCGACTCAGGTTCATCTCTTCATGATGAAAACGGTGAGTGGCTGGGCTATGACTATGTAAGAGAAGATCAGATCGAATGGTATGAGAATACCGCCGCTGCTCTCAAGCTCATTAACGGCGGCGAAGCAGTTCCCTCAATTCTCTTCCAGCACATTATCGTTCCCGAAGTTTACGAGGCAATGTATCCCTCCCTTCCCTTCACTATTTCATCTTATCAGTACAAGGGTACAACATATCTTCCCGTACCCTCATTCTCAAAGCACACAGGCTGTGTTTTTGAGCCTCCCTGTCCTTCATATTTCTCTGCAGGTCAGTTTGATTCACTGGTTGCAACAGGCGATGTTCTTGCAACATTCCACGGTCATGACCATGTAAACGATTTTACCGTTGAATATCAGGGCATTGATATCACAACTGTTCCTTCTGTAGGATGCAATTCCTATTCAAATGAGCTTTCAAGAGGTTTCGGACTTATCACTCTTAACGAGGACGACCTTACAACATACGAATATGAAACAGTTCATATTTTCGATATGGCTCTTGAGGACGGATCTCAGATATCAGAGGTTGACGGTGGTGCAAGCAAATTCAGCTATACATTCTCAAAGCTTATGAGAAAGATCCTTGATGCTATCCACGGCATGTTCATGTCTCTTCCTTTCTGAGAATGATTGCTACTTGAATAATTTTTAAGACCGTGCTATACTTAGCATGGTCTTTATTTACTTTATCGGAAGGACTTCGCCCGTCCCCATAATAATTAACGCCTTTGGCGTTCCGATAATTGTACATTATAAATTGTAAATTCGGAGAAAGATACTGATGAAACGAAACTTTACATATTCTGTTATTGCACTTGTGCTGGCGGCAGTCATGGCTGTTGCGGGACAAGTCAATATGCTCGCACCTGCGGCGATCGGCATAAATGATGCAGTGGGCGGTTCGGACGGAACGGACAGCGCAACAACAGTATTCCTCTCGGCTGACACGGAAGAAAATGCAGATATTGCCCTTGCGGAAAACGACTACGAAAGCAAG
Organism: uncultured Eubacteriales bacterium; assembly: GCA_964613045.1. Classification (GTDB taxonomy): domain Bacteria; phylum Bacillota; class Clostridia; order Oscillospirales; family Acutalibacteraceae; genus UBA1081. The sequence goes on along the minus strand of CAZTFS010000104.1, from coordinate 3,629 downwards.
AGCGAATTACCCGGCGGGTCAACAGCGGTAGTTCCCGACGAGGTTCTGCCCGACACGGATGCTTCTGAAGAGGTTGATTATGCCGTAAACGAGGAGAAGGAAGGCGTCAATATAATCCCCGTAAAGATAAACAACAGCATCAGAGATTCTCTGTCTTCCGTTATCTCTGAAAACGTTTATACATTCACAGTTGATGAACGTGGGGCTATAATCTATGCCTTCAATCACAATCAATCCGAAGCAAGGGAATGTATGTGGTACATAACACTTTATGAGGAGTATTCGCCCGACGGAACAGGCAGCACAGTTGATTACAGAGAGCTCGAAAGGGTTTCTTATTCCACTGTCGGAACGGTTTGTCAGTCCACAGTCACAGGCGTATCTCCCGGAAATTACAGAATCGCCGTTGAATGTATTTCGGGCTTTACAAGCGACAAATACGATCTTGCAATAGGTTTTGCAACGGTGGATAATTACGAGATCGAGCCGAACAATTCAAAAAACCGTTACACAGAGCTTTCCCTTGATGTCACGCTCAACGGCAGTGCAGGCACTTACGGAAGCAATGAAAATGATGTTGACTGGTACATGTTCCAAATAACCGAGACAGGATATGCCGTTCTCTATTTTGAACATGAAACTGATACATCCGCTTCATCTGCAAACAATATTGCATGGCGTGTTCAGTTAACCGATATGCAGGGTAATGAATACTTCTATACAACTTCTGACATGAATGCGGCATCAATAAACAGCGGCATAATAGGACTTACCCCCGGCTATTATTTCGTAGCGGTATATTCCCATGTTCACAGCGGTGTTTCCTACGCACTGAACGTATCCTTCACGAAGGATTCGGCAATCGAAAGAGAACGCAATGATACCCCCGAACTGGCAACCCCCATAAAAGTCAATACAGAGACGGTGGGTGCTCTCACCGCCAAAAACGATACATCGGACAGAGATTATTATTCCTTTACAATGGAAAATGACGGCTTCATTGTTCTTGATTTTATTCATGAGGCACTTTCCGAATCCCATGACGGCTGGCATATAACCGTTATGAATGAAAACGGAGACACGGCGTACACTTCTGTTTCAAACTGGAATCAGAATATACTGCAATCACCCAATATCGGTCTGACGGCAGGCAATTATTATATTCTTATAGATTCGGACAATATTTATCACAGCAGTATTGTATACAGGCTGATACTGTTGACCGTTCAGGACGGCACATGGGAGTCCGAACCGAACAACACTCCGTCTGCCGCAGATATTATCACCTTGGGTACACCTGTAAACGGAACACTTATCGAAACAGGTGTGGATTTCGATAAGGATTACTACAGCGTGCAGGTGAACAGTACAGGTACATTGCAGATAAGCTTCAACCATATACGCAGCGGCGAAGCGGACAAGGAAGGCTGGATAATTTCAGTTATCGACAAGGACGGAAATGTTATCTCGGAAGCTGCTTCCGATTGGGACAGCGAGGAGCTGACATTTACCGCAAATCTCGAAGCAGGCACGTATTTTATTCTTGTTGAAACAGGTCTGTTCTTCAACAGCAGCAGATATATTCTCACCGCAATGTTCGGATGATCAATAAAATGAAAAACAGAGGTAAGTACCGAGTGCTTATCTCTGTTTCCTTTTCCGCCGAATAACATGTCTTGTTTTATAAATATTTACTGCCCGATAATCGGCAGTTCGGTCATTCTCAGCTTTGCCGAGCCGTAGGGATAAAGAAGCATCTCCTCAGCTTCACCCACAGGCTCTCTTGATTCGGGCTGTTTCGCACAGACAGTTTCATAGCCGTCTTCAAGTCCCCAGTTGATCTTTTTCACCTCAGACCTTAATGTTACGGCAGGTTTTTCCGAAGAGAACGGAACATCGCTTACCCCATGTCGCTGAACGTCGAGCTCAGTGCTGCAAAATGCATAATTCCAGTCGGTCGTCGGAATGTATTCGTAATCACAGTAGGGGAATTTCCTCTCCACACCGTCTTTTTCAAACTCATACATTTTCTTTTTATACCCCACAGGAACGGAAAACACAAGTGAACCGCATCTGACCGTGTTCAGTTCGCAGGGTCGCTTTTCAAAACAGGGGGAAACATCAAAGCTCATGCTTATTTCAAGCTTATCGGTCACATCAAAGGAAAGCTCGTCTGCAGAAACGGATTTTCCGTTCACGATTAGATTTTCGGCAAAAGACGGAATACGGATTCTGAACACAAACGGCATTTCAGCTTCAACAGAGTATTTAAAGCTGTTATCAAAGGGATAATCTGTTTCTATCTTTATATGTATGCCGTCAGTCTTCAGCTCCGAGGGAACGGGAACGGCGTTTATGACCGTGTTTTCATTGTGCATAAATGCGGAAAGTGCAAACTTCGGCCAGCCCTGATTGAAATTCGCTGTACAGCAGCCGAAATTCGGTTCAAGTCCGAACAGATGCGACTCTTCACCGTTGGTTCTGAATATGGGCTTCCCGGGGAACTTCTGACAGGCTATCTGATTGCTCATCTGGTCATACTGATGCGTCCACATATCGTCACTTATTGCGGCAGGCAGTGCGTTAAAAGCAAGCAATTCAAGTCTTTCAGCCCACTTTTTGTCGCCTGTGTAAGCATACAATATCTCATAAGAATACATCTGCTCCACAACAGAACAAAGCTCCGTACCCTGAATGGGACTGAGCCCTGAAAGGCATTCATCTCCCGTAAACAGCCCCACAGGCGTACCGTTGTACTTATATAGTATCTCATGAAGCCTTTCGGCGTTATCTGTATACTCCTCACCCAGAATATCGCAGGACACAGCCTCACTTTTGAGCATCATACCAATGTTTACGATATGAGTATCAAATCGCCAACGGTTCAGCGGTCTTTTCCACAGCGGAACAGCCTCGTTATAGTCAAGCCCCTGTTCTCTGAGAATCCTTGCAAGATCAACGAGCCACTGTTCACGGCAACGCTCATACATGAAGTTTATCGCAATAAAGCCCTCGAACCATCTTGCATTTCCCCAGTCGAAAAGCTTTATTTCTCCGTTTGAGAGCAATTCATAATAATTTTTGAGGACAGAATATATCACATCGGGTATTTTTTCGTCTTTTGAGCATTGATAATATACAGTCAGAGTTTTTGTGATAAGAAGAACAGCCCATGTATCATAGGTCTTTCGTTTGCCATCGTCGCAGGGACATATCCAGCCGTCTTTTTTCTGAAAAGATATGATAGCATCAATATATTTTTTTGATCTCTTTATCATATCTTTATTTTCAAGCAAATATGCAAGGGGAATAAAACCGTCAAGCCAGTACGGCACACGCTCCCAGCCCTCTTTGTTACCGCCTATCCAAGCACTGTCTTTTATGTCGGGCCATATCTTATCAAGATTACCGCTTAAACCCTCCGCCTGAATCTCAAGCTGTCTTCTGAGCCAACCGCAGGGCTTTATTTCATCTGTCGTATAAAAATTCCACTTATTCATAACCCTCACTCCTTGTCTTTGATTGTATTCTATCACAGAAGAAAGCAAAAAACAATAATTTGTCAAACCAATTAACAATGTACAATTTACAATCGTGCAGATGTAGCGATGCCGGCGGTTTTTTTGTAA
>CAZTFS010000103.1:0-7103 GCA_964613045.1 uncultured Eubacteriales bacterium | reverse complement strand
ACGATTGTAAATTGTACATTGTACATTGTTAATTGGCTTGATAAATTCTGATTTAGGAGTTTTTTATGGATAATTCAGCTCTTCTCCGTATGGAGAATATTGATAAAAATTTTCCCGGAGTAAAGGCATTGGATTCTGTATCACTTTCTGTCAGAGCAGGCACCGTACATGCTCTCATGGGGGAGAACGGTGCAGGCAAATCCACGCTTATGAAGTGTCTTTTCGGTGTTTATTCCAGAGATTCCGGGAAGATCTTTCTTGAGGGCAGGGAGGTAAATTTCAGAAACTCAAAAGAAGCTCTTGAAAACGGTGTTGCAATGGTTCATCAGGAGCTGAATCAGGCTCTGAAACGCAATGTCATGGATAATATGTGGTTGGGCAGACTGCCCACCGTTGCACCATATATCCCTTTTACAAGTGAAAAGAAAATGTACAACGCCACGAAAAAGATCTTTGACGAATTGGGTATAAATATTGATCCGAAAACAGTTATGAGCACAATGCCTGTTTCTCAGCGGCAAATGGTTGAAATCGCAAAAGCAGTATCTTATGATGCAAAGATAATCGTGTTCGACGAGCCCACTTCTTCACTTAATGACAGGGAAGTAGAACATCTTTTCCGAATTATAAATATGCTCAGAGACGGTGGATGCGGCATTATTTATATTTCTCATAAGATGGAAGAGATACTGAGAATTTCCGATGAAGTCACCGTTATGCGTGACGGTAAACGGATAGCTACGAAAAGTGCAAAAGAAATTACCACGGGCGAGATAATAAGCCTTATGGTTGGCAGAGAGCTTACAAATCTCTATCCGCCGAAAGAACATGAGATCGGTGACGAGCTTTTAAAAATAGAGAATCTGTCTTCAGAATATGCAAATCTTGAAAATGTATCTTTTTCGGCAAGAAAAGGTGAGATATTGGGTGTTGCAGGACTTGACGGTTCAGGCAGAACAGAGCTTCTTGAAAATCTTTTCGGTCTTGCCGCAAGAAAAAGCGGTGACATTTTTTTGAACGGTAAAAAAATTCACAACAGAAATCCGAGAGAGTCCATAAAGAACGGTTTTGCACTGCTTACGGAAGAAAGACGTGCCACAGGAATTTTCGGTATACTTGACATACGTGAAAATACTTCAATTTCGAGTCTTGACAATTACAAGAAAGGTCCGTTTCTCAGCAAACGCAGGATGAAGGAAAGCACCGACTGGTCAATTAATGCGATGCGAATAAAAACGCCTTCGCAGGAATCAAAGATCAGAACTCTTTCGGGCGGTAATCAGCAGAAGGTCATTCTTGGCAGATGGCTTCTGACTCAGCCCGATGTGCTTTTATTGGATGAACCCACAAGAGGTATTGATGTGGGGGCAAAATATGAAATATATCAGCTTGTTATTGATCTTGCGAAAAAAGGCAAGACTGTCATAATGGTATCCTCTGAAATGCCCGAACTTCTGGGTGTATGTGACAGGATTCTTGTTATGTCAGGCGGCAGGCTGGCGGGACAGGTGAACACCGCCGAAACCACACAGGAAGAGATCATGGCTTTGGCTGCAAAATATGCATAAGATTTGCGAGTATTTTAATGACGGATTGACGAAAATCAGTCTGTAAAAAACTGGTTTGTATTAAGGAGAAAAATGTATGTCAGAAAACAACGGTGAATACAATACAGGTATAAAAAGTCAATTGAGTGCGTACAGATCAATGTCATCAAGGGACAAAGTGCTGATTCTGCGTGACACGTTTTTTAATAATGCAATGTACATTCTTATCGGCATTGCAATAATTTTTATAGCAATCAGAGTGCCGTCATTTCTGTCGCTTTCATCGATCGTCAATATTATTTCACTTACGGCATCAAAATTGCCTATTGCATTGGGAATCGGCGGCTGTATCGTTCTGACAGGTACTGACATTTCAGCAGGCCGTTGTGTCGGCTTGACTGCCTGTATAGCGGCATCACTTCTTCAGATGGCTGACTATCCCAACAAAATGTTTCCGAATCTGGGAGTAATGCCTCTGTGGGCAGTTTTTCTTATAGTTATCGCTGTAGGTGCCCTTGTCGGACTTGTTAATGGCTTTTTTGTAGCAAAATTCAAGCTTCATCCATTTATCGTAACGCTGTCAACTCAGCTTATTCTTTTTGGTGCAGTGCTTATGTATCTGATGATAGGCACAAACAACGGGCAGACGATTTCCGGACTTGATTCCTCTTATACGGAATTTATCAGAGGTACTCTGTTCACTGTCGGGGGCGTTGCAGTGCCGAAGTACGTTCTTTATTCGCTTATACTGACCGTTGTAATGTGGGTCATCTGGAACAAGACAAAGTTCGGTAAGAACATGTTTGCCGTCGGTTCAAACGAAGAAGCGGCAAATGTGTCGGGTGTAAATGTATTTATGACGATAGTTCTTGTTTTTGTGCTTGCAGGTGCAATGTACGGCATTACGGGCTTTATAGAAGGTGCAAGAATTGCATCCTGTTCGGCAAATACAGGTGTCAACTACGAAAGTGATGCCATTGCGGCTTGTGTTATCGGCGGTGTGTCTTTTGTGGGCGGTACAGGAAAGATAAGCGGTATTGTTATAGGTGTTCTTCTGCTTCAGATAATTTTTGCAGGACTTACGTTTCTGTCCGTTTCTGCCAATATGCTTTATATTATAAAGGGTCTTATAATTCTTGTTGCATGTGCAATAGATATGCGCAAATATCTTGCAAGGAGATGATTTTACGGAAGAAAACAAGAAAAACGGCGGTCTTTACGCCAAAGTGAAAATGAGTGTAAAAACAGCCGATATAATAATTCTTATCGGAATGATCGCTCTTGCAGCTTGCGTTATTTTCGGGATCGGCACGGCAGATGCAACTGCGGTGGATTCGGAAACAGGAATCGTAACCGAGCCCGAACAGACTTTAATTGCCGATATTCAATAAACCCAAAACCGGAAAATATATCCCCTCCCACTGAATTGTGCTTCGGAAACTGTTGCAAAAAGAATGAATCTGTGATACCATTCATTACAGTATAAAAAGCAATCGGGGGAGTTTTTCTGTGAAAAAAGATATCGGCAGACAGGTTATGTTTATGAGAACGGACAGTGAGGTTGCACGAAACGGTGAAGGAACTTTTTTAAGACTCAAAAACGGCGATATCATGTTTGCATATTCGCTTTTTGCGGGTGAGACATGGTACGATAATTGTTCTGCTGATATTGCCGTTATCATTTCTTCCGATGAAGGTGAGACATGGTCAAAGCCGAGGATACTTATTGATCATGATGATGAAGCGAAAAATCTTATGTGTCCGTCGTTACTCAGAACGGGCAACGGCGACGTAGGACTGATTTTTCTCAGGAAATCAAGGGACGGTATAAATGCTGTTCCTTATTTCGCTTGTTCGTCGGACGAAGGAATTTCTTTTTCCGAGCCCGTCAGAATAATTGATGATGATATAAATTATTATGTAGCAGAAAATGATCATGCACTTATTCTTAAAAGCGGACGGATCCTCCTGCCCGTAAATCTTCATTCAAAGGAAATTAACGGCGTGTGCAAGGTCATTGAACAGGGAGTAAAATGCGTCTTTGCTTCAGACGATAACGGAAAAACGTGGTATGAGCTTGCAGAAAGGCAGGCTATACCTTATCCCGATAAAAGTGAGACGGGATTGCAGGAGACATGTATTTATCAGCAACAGGACGGACAGCTCAGAGCTTTATCAAGAACCGATCTTGGTGTTCAGTATGAATGCTTCTCTTCCGACGAGGGGGAAACATGGACCGAGCCTGAACCGAACAGATTCTTTTCTTCTCCGGATTCTCCGTTGCTTATGAAACGGACCGGCGATTTTACCGTTGCAGTTTTTAATCCGATACCTAATTATACAACACGGAAATGTGACGGCACATGGGGAAGAACTCCTCTTGTCTGTGCAGTCAGCAAGGATGACGGAAAAAGCTTTCCTGTAATACATATGCTGGAATCAGACCCGAATAACGGCTACTGCTATCCTGCAATTTTTGACGGCGGAGATTATATGCTCGTGTCTTATTATCATTCTGACGGTTCCGGCGTTCCCCTGACTGCAACAAAGATTAAAAAAATAACTTTCGATGAGCTTGAAAACTGGAATGTGACATATTCAGGCAATTTTTACAGCAAAGGCAGAGAAAAAAAAGGAAAAAAGATTGCCGTAGATAAAAACTTTATAAACGGCGAAGATAAGTGGCTTGTTCCGGCTGTTTATACCTGTTCTAAGGGAATTGTCGTTGATATTTGCATCGGTATAAATATGAGTAAAATGCAAAAATTTTCAGATGATTGGCGTTATTGTGATTATAACGAGGGAAAACTCAGCAGAGAAGAACGAAGAAAGATGGAACGTGAAAATCCGCTGAATATCAGTTTCAAGGCATTGCTTGAATTGAACGGTAAACATATAAGACAAAAATTCGGTCGTTCAATCAGTTATATTCCCGAAGAACTCTTGCCGGACGGTATTGAAAATTCCGAGGAAGCAACGGGAGTACTTAATTATTACCGTCTTGATAAAAAACATGCATGGGTATTTCATCGTCTGAGCTTTCCGTGGACATCAAAGCGTGACATCAAATCAATGAGTATCATATTTGAACATGAACTGACGGAAATACAGGGAATCACTTTCAGAGATCCTGCTGACGGTGAGAAAATTAAATTTACTCACCCGCTGAACGGAACCGAGCATACACTTACAGTAACAGGAACCGAAAATCACCGACTTGATAACACTTTGAAAATTGACGGTATGCTCTTACCTTCGCACCACCGTGTCATGGCTTACAATCTTGAACCCGATATAAGCCCCTTGAATTTTTCCGTAAGAGATACCGAGAAAAATGATGAACCGATGCCCTGTGAAGCGGAGCCTCACGATAAGGACATCGGAACAAGTTCAGCAATAGCTGTTATAGGCGGTGCGGACGGGCCAACCGCAGTATTTTTTACAAAAAGGACTGAACAGAAAAATCATTCAGCCTGTTCTGCACTAAAGTTCAACCCTGCAAAAAGTGTTGAATGGCAGATTGTTTTCCGTGAAAAAACATCGGAAGATATGAATATTGAGCTTATCTGATCATCCCAGTTCGGGAACATCAACAAACTCAACCGTAATGCTTTCTGACGAGTCTGTTTCAAACACAATTACTTCGTTTTTACCCTCTTTCAGCATGGGGGCTGGAACGTAAAGAGTTTTCTGCGGACCTGCGGGGTTATAGTATCTGCCCAGATTGAAGCCGTTGACGATAACAATACCCTTGTGGAAGCCGTCAAGTCTTATGAAAGTGTCACAGGGCTTGCCGTCAATGTTGAGCCAACCTCTCAGGAATGATGCAACCTTTACATCGCCCTTTTCTTCCTTGAACGGAACGGCGGAGAGATCTTTCATGGGCAGGGGATACATATCCCAACCGAAATGATATTGCAGGCCGAATCTGATACCGCGAAGTCCTTTTCTGTCGGGCATATGGTTGCCGTAGTTTACTCTGCCCATGTTTTCGCAGAGAATATCGAGCTTTTTCTTTTCTCCCTTTGCAAGGGGGATTCTTATTTTGTCTTCACGCCTTGTGCGTTCGTAAATTCCCTTGAATTCACCGTCAACAAACACAACTGCTCTGTCGTGAACGGCATCAAAACCAAGCTCCCAGTCTTCACGGGGACCTTCAATCTCTGTTGAATACATTGTAAAGCCGTAATACTGACCGATGTCTTCCATGAATTTCGGAGCAGCTGTGTGAACAGGCTTTGAAATAAAGGGGAGTGCTTCAAAAATTGATGCTCTTTCTTTAAGTTCAAGTTTACCGTATGCCTTTTTCTCTGAATTCTTTACTGTGAGAGGAGGAAGAGGCTCACCGTTAAATTTTTCAACAATCTTTCTGACAGCAGTGTAAGCAGGGGTGATGTCACCTGCTTCCGAGAGAAGTGCATTGTAGTCGTAGCTTGTGATTGTGGGGTCATAATGCTCATAGTAGTTTGCGCCGTTCATAAAGCCGAAGTTTGTGCCGCCGTGGAACATATAGAAGTTGAGAGATGCACCTGCATCGAGCATATCACCGAAAAGACCTGCCAGTTCTTCGGGTTCACGGGTATGATGAATGTCATGCCAATGGTCGAACCAACCGCACCAGTATTCACCGCACATTCTGGGCTGACCGGGACGGAAATCATCAAGCACCTTAAAATTTTCATCAGGTCTTGAACCGAAGTTTGCAACACAGGGGTAATCGGGGAGTGTGCCGCCTCCGAGCATGAAATATGTTGCACCGTCTGATGTGTAGAGCATACAGTCAATGCCGTTTTCGATGTAGATATCGGCAATTCTCTGCATATATTCGTGGTCGTTACCGTATGAGCCGTACTCATTCTCAATCTGCATCATGATGATGTTTCCGCCGTTGGTGGAAAGATATTTCTTGATTCTGCCGAGCAATTCTTTGAGGTAGCGGTCAACCTTTGAAATGAATACTTCGTCATTGCAACGGATTTCCATATTCTTGTAGTTCAGAAGCCATGCGGGAAGTCCGCCGAATTCCCACTCAGCACAGATATACGGACCGGGTCTGAGGATAACATAAAGCCCCAGCTCCTGAGCAATTTCGATATATGCTTCAAGGTCGAGCATACCTGAGAAATCGAAAACTCCCTCTTCGGGCTCGTGAAGATTCCAGCATGTGTATGTTTCAACGGTGTTGAAGCCGCATTCCTTGAGCTTGAGAAGTCTGTCGTACCAGTATTCACGGGGAATACGGAAATAGTGCATCGCACCTGAAATTATTGTAAATTCCTTGTCATCAAGATAGAATTTGTCCTTGTTGTATGTAAGAAGTGACATATATTTGCTCCTTTTCTTTGATGAAAATATGATAACACAAAGAACAACGATGTGTCAATAAAGTCTGTTGACAAAATACGACAGAGAATATATAATAAATCCGTAGTCAAGAGGCGACAGAAGCGGTTAGCACACCAAGCGAAAGCGAGGTGATGCTCTAATGATGAAGATTGTATTATGTTTACTTTTTTATGTACTTAATAAAGAAACAAAGTCAATCACTATAACCAT
>CAZTFS010000102.1:0-7530 GCA_964613045.1 uncultured Eubacteriales bacterium | reverse complement strand
GCTCTTGCTGCTGAAAAATCAGCAAACGAAGGCAGACCTGTCAAGCTTTCTGAAATTCAGTAACATAAGCATAATAAATTAGCTCACAGTTCATCGCTGTGAGCTTTTTTGTATGTGTAAAATCACAAGTTCTGCTTGCGGAGAAGAATGCTGAAGTGTTTATTCAAAAAAATATGAAAACTGTCATCAATTGTCCCACTCGCTGATGCTGTAAGACTTAACGATAAATTTTCCGTCGCTGTAAACGAAATCAGTTGTTACAATCGCTAATGAACGCATATCTTCGGTATCGGTAACTGTTTTAATTTTTAATCCTTCATCGAGAAATACATAGTTCAGATGAACTGAATCGGATAACTTTGTTTTATTTGTAATTTCTATATTTTCAGGAGTTATTGATGTGTCAATAAAGATTATACTACCGTCATCTGTTTTTGTGTTATCAGTAATCCATTTTTCAAATTTTTCTAGTGGAAAAGCAATTTCTGTCAAGTAATTCATATTTTGTTTAAGTACATGAATTTCTTCCTTGTATGAATTTGTTCCGCCGTCCATACAAAGTATCGCTGTCAATTCAGATGTTCCATCTGCATCAATATCATGTAAATTTAATTTAATTTCCCATTCAAGTGAGCGGGCATATTTCCAGTCTAACTCATAAAAACAGTTGTTCCACTTTAAGAACAGTTTGTCTGTCACTTCATTGTTTGCAAAAAGTTCGATGTCTGCATTGTCGACTTCGGCAATCTTCAACCATGATGTATTTTCTTTCCATTCAGAGTATGAGGATAACTTTTCGGGTAAATTCTCCGGAACAGAATCTCCGTTTAATGTGTTGAACTTTGCAGCAAAACTTTGAATGAAATCATCATTAGCACTGCAACCGGAAAAAGAAATCACAAGAATAACAGAAATTATACAAAGTAGACTTACAGTTTTTTTCTTCATGAAAAACACTCCAATATTTAAAATATTAAAATCTTAGAAAAAGCAACATAGAGATGTTGTTGAGGAATAATAATGTTGCAATATAGAAGACCATGATGAACCATTTTTAGCCATTTTTGCTGCTCCATATTGGCACAGTCCGTAACCATTACCACTTAAATATGATTTATTATCGATGTTAGTACATGAAACAGATTTTAGTGCAGGGGCTGTTGGGTGTGTTTTTGTTGCACCTGAACAGTGGGCAAAGTATGCTCCGTAAATATAGTTATATGATGAACCCGATTTGTAAACTTGTAGATTAGCGTACCAATCGCTGGAAATTTTGTTGCAAACCAACCCAACAGCAGATATTGCGAATGATGATGATTTTGTTGTGTCGTAAGTTTGACAACAAGCACTGTTGCAAACCGTATAACCAGCACTTTTATGTTTGCTGTAAACTTTTGCTGCATATTCTAAAAATGTATTCGCTGCTACTGCTTGTGCTGCATAATATTGTTTGATTTGAGAATCCGTCATGCCATATGTACTTGAACAAACAGAATACCCTAGAGCTTCACTTGAAACAACATAACACAAATATGTATATCTATGTATTGTATTTGCAACACCATTGATTCCAACAGTAAAATTTGAAAGAGTTGGGGTGCTGGAAAATGATGTTGTTGAAACTATATTTTCATTGCTTATTTGTGTGTTGTCATTTGCCGCAATAGTATTACTTTCTTTTTCAGTTGTTTGCCCTTGTACTTTTATAATTGGTTCACTTTCGGAAATATAGAAAGTGAAAATGGATGTTATCTCTCCTGCACAAACATCATAACCTTTGTAAATTGCATCTTGGTATCCGCTTTTTTGTATCTTCCAATCATAAACATCGTCCTCTAATCAAAGAATTTGAAACCTTCCGTCTTCATTAGCTGTGACTTCAATGACAATATTATTTGTATTAGAGTTTGTTACTACGATATTAGCATTAGATGCGGGAGTTTCAGTGCTGGCAATAAACACGGTTCCGACAATATTAGATGTGTTTTGAAATAAACGCATAATTGAGTTGCTTTGCAGATTTATTGTTGAGTTACTTGATGCGTAATTGACAAAACCTGAATCAAAATCTTCCTGAGTAAAACTTGGAAATAAATCGCCAACATATGTTGATGTATTATCCATGGAATATAAATCAATGTTATCTATCTTCATGGTTGCAATTGAATTTGCAGATAGAATGTTGATTAATGTTATCATTGTAAGTATACACGAAAATAGTTTAATTATAGTATTTGTTTTTTTTTGACATGATATAATACCTTCCTTTTTATAGTTTATACGCAATTAGTTTTTATAACTTACTAATACATTATATTCACCACCTGGTTGAATAAAATATGCAATTAATATTACATCAATTATAAAACAATAAATTATATAATTTGTAACAAAATATGGAACAAAAAATAAAATTTATCAAAATTTAAACATTAACCTGTTTGTGTTTGATTTTTGTATAACTATTTTGCTGAAATACATTAGATATGATTATTAAACTCAAATTCTAAATTTTGTTTGCCTCCGTCGTTTGCATTTGTAAAAATTTTATTCCTGCGAAATTTGAGCTTCTCATACTGTCAATTTCAATTTTAACTTTAAATCGTTTCTTGTGTTTTTTCTTTCTTTTCCCTTGACTTTATATACAATAAAAAAGTATAATATTGTGTAAAGTTTTATTGATTCGGAGGTGACATCATGCCTGGACTTTGTATCGGTATTGATCTTGGTACTTCAAACATGACTGCTTATGTTGAGGGTAAGGGAATAGTTTTCTCCCGTCCGTCTGTTGTCGCCTGTGATTCCCATACAGGAAGAGTAATCGCTTACGGCGAGAATGCTCTTGCCATGACAGGCAGGACACCGTCTTCAATTGAAGTTGTCAGACCGTTTTGTGACGGTGTTGTCTCCGATATGAGTGTTATTGTTTCAATGATAAAGAATTTTGTAGATGAGATTTGCCGTCTGACTGTTTTAAAGCCTAACATTATTGCCGGTGTTCCGTCAAATATTACAAGCCTTGAGAAAAAGGCTATCCTTGATGTTCTCGGAATGTCGGGTGCGGGCAGAGTCTGCATCATGGAGCATCCTTATGCGGCTGCCGTGGGTGCTGATGTTGCATTCGCCAAGCCCTGCGGAACAATGATGATTGATATCGGCGGCGGCACTGTGGATATCGCCGTTGTTACAATGGGAAGTATTGCGGCATCCGAAACGATACGTTTTGCTTCTGAAAGCTTTACTCAGGATATAATAAAATACCTTCGCCGTGAAAGAGATATCGAGATAGGTTATCTTACAGCGGAAAATATCAAGCGTATGATCGGCGGAGCTGTTATCAGAAATGAAGAAATTGCACTTGTGTCCAAGGGGAGAAATATAGTTTCGGGGTCACCGATAAACTTTGAGATTACTTCTACCGAAGTGTATTGGGCTGTCAAAGAGCATGTTGATGCCGTTCTCAGCGGTGTTAAGGATATTCTTTCAAATATATCTCCCGAGCTTTCTGCCGACATTTATGAAAACGGTATCGTTCTTACGGGAAAAGGTTCACTTCTTTACGGAATGGATGCGTTTCTTGAAAGTGCTACGGGAGTCCCCGTAAGAATAGCAAAAGACCCCGGACTTTGCGTTGCAAAAGGTCTGGGAAAATCCATGCATAATATCAGAAAGCTAAAAAAAAGCGGCTATGAGTTCAAATACCGTGAAGAAATGTGATTTAAAGTATAATATTTTCGACTGTTTCTCTGAGGAAATCACAGGAACGTGAAAAACGCTCAAGTTCACTTTCGTTAAGCTCAAGCTCAACAATGTCAGCAAGCCCGTCTCTGTTGATTATTGCAGGCACACCGGCAAAAACATCTTTTTGACCGTAGCAGCCCTTAAAATATGCAGAAACAGTAATAATACTGTTTTCATCGTTAAGAATCGCTTTAATTATTCTAACCAAAGCCATTCCTATGCCGTAATATGTGGCATTTTTGGCTTTGATTATTTCTTGTGCGGCGTATTTTACATTGTCGCCGATTTTTATCAGATCTTCATTGTTACGACAGACAGAAAGGATCGGTTTTGTGGCGATCATTGCCTGTGACCAGGGGATCATCTCACTGTCACCGTGTTCACCCATGACATAGGCATGAATATTTTTCGGTGATACGGAAAAATAATGACCTAAAAGATATCGGAGTCTTGCTGTATCCAGACTTGTACCCGTACCTATAACGTGTTTTCTGTCAAAACCTGACAGAAACATCGTTATGTGAGTCATTATATCTACAGGATTGGTTGCAATCAGAAAAATGCCCGAAAAACCGGATTTGAGTACCGGCTCAATGATCGTCGAAAAGACTTCTGTATTTCGTTTGAGCAGATCAATCCTTGATTCACCCTCTTTTTGACTGACACCTGCAGAGATGACAATAATATCCGCATCACCGCAGTCTTCATAGGTGCCGCAGTAAATTCTCATTTCGGCAGGGGAGAATGCAAGCGAGTGATTAAGATCCATCGCTTCTCCCTTTGATCTGAGTATATTTTTATCTATCAGTACAAGCTCATCACAGACATTCTGATTAAGAAGGGCATAGGCACAGCTCATTCCTACGAAGCCTGTACCGATTATTGCCACTTTTTTATTGTCTTTCATAAAATCACCCTGATTATTATATACATTTTCGGAGTTATCATGCAGCAGAATAATGAGTATGTTCAAATAACAGGCGTTGTTGAAGATATTGTTTTTCAGAACAACGCAAATTCTTTTACCGTCCTCGATGTTTCCGTGGGCGGTGAACTTGTTACTGCCGTAGGTGAGCTGCCTGAAATATCAGCAGGGGAAAAAGTTGTTCTGACAGGTATATGGTGTATGCATCAGAGCTTCGGCAGGCAATTTAAGGTTGAGCGTTTTGAACGTTATATGCCCGAAACTGCGGCTCAGTTTCTCAAATATCTTTCTTCCGGTGCAATCAAAGGAATAGGACCTGTAACAGCCCGACACATTGTTGAACGTTTTGGTGATAATACATTTAATGTTATTGAAAAAGAATCTGAAAGACTTACTGTTATCAAAGGAATATCCAAGGATAGGGCTCAGAAGATTTCTGCCGAATTTAAAAAGCAGTTTGCCGTAAGAACTGTTATTCTCGGACTTGAAAAATACGGGCTCTCTCCCTCTGAATGCATAAAAATATTTAAAAGATTGGGTGTTAATGCCGTTGAAATAATCGAGGATAATCCGTATGTCCTTTGCGGTGATGCTCAGATAATTTCCTTTGAGCGTGCGGAGAAAATTGCAACGGAGCTTGAATATCCGCCCATGCCCAAGCATCGTATGCGTGCGGGCATTTCACATATCATCAGGTACAATCTCTTCAACGGACACACTTGTCTTCCCCTTAAAAAAGTAATTCCTCTCTGTTGTGAGCTGTTGGGAACGACTGAAGATGAGGCTCAGTCTGCTGTTGAAGAAATGCTGACGAATAAAATGCTTTCTGAATTTTTTATAGGTGAAAAGAGATATCTTGCACTTCCCGAGGTTTATGATTCAGAGAGTAAAATAAGTGAAAAGATCAAGCTGTTTATGAAATTCTCAGCCCGAGAAATGGATGTTAATGAGGAAGAGATAACGCAGATTGAAAAAATAAATAATATTAAATATGAGGGAAAACAGCGTGATGCCATAAAATATGCCGCATCAGGTGCTGTTCTTGTGCTTACGGGCGGACCGGGTACGGGAAAAACAACTACCGTAAAAGGTATAATCAGTTATTTTGAGCGTAAAAACATGGAGATATTGCTCGCAGCCCCTACAGGCAGAGCCGCAAAGCGAATGACTGAGCTTACAGGATATGAAGCAAAGACCATACACCGACTTCTTGAAGTGGAATGGACAGACGGCGATAAGGCTGACTTTAAACGAAATCAAACAAATCCGCTTTCGGCAGACGTTATTATTCTTGACGAAGTTTCTATGGTTGATGTGTTCCTTTTTTCTCATTTTCTTGATGCCGTCAGATTCGGTTGCAGAATAATTCTTGTGGGTGACTCCGATCAGCTTCCAGCTGTAGGAGCAGGCAATGTGCTCGGTGATATTATTGTCTCGGAAACAGTTCCCGTCGTGACGCTTACCGAAATTTTCAGACAGGCACAGGAAAGTCTTATTGTTACTAATGCACATGATGTAATTGACGGCAAAATGCCTGTCCTTGACTCTCATGATAATGACTTTTTCTTTCTTCGCCGTGATGACCCGATCTTAGCCTCAAAAACTGTTGCTCAGCTTTGTGTGGAGCGGCTTCCTAATGCTTACGGTTATTCACCTCTGCACGATATTCAGGTTCTTTGTCCCTCAAGAAAAGGCGACTGCGGTACTATCAATCTCAACAGACAGCTACAGGCTGTTCTTAATCCGCCCGATGAAAAAAAGTCTGAATGTAAATCTGCAGGACGGCTGTTCCGTGTGGGTGATAAAGTCATGCAGATAAAGAATAATTACGATATACCTTGGGATAAAGGCAGAGAATCAGGCTCGGGACTTTTTAACGGAGATATCGGCATAATCAAGGATATCAATGTTAAAAATGAAATAATGAAAATAACCTTTGATGACGGCAAGGATGTAATATATCCGATTTCAGGAGCATCTGAGCTTGAGCTGGCTTATGCAGTAACAGTCCATAAAAGTCAGGGCAGTGAATACAATGCTGTAGTAATGCCGATTACCGATGCACCGCCGAAGCTCCTTTACAGAAATCTTTTGTATACTGCGATAACAAGAGCAAAAAAGCTTATGATCATAGTTGGCAGTCAGAGCAAACTGACATGCATGGTTGAAAATAACAGACAGAATAAAAGATATTCAATGCTGAAAACAATGCTGAAACAATAATTTATCGTTGACAAGCTGATATTCTTGTGTTAAAATAAACTCAATATTTACAATTCGGTGATCGGGAGGAGTAATTCATTCTTGCTCTCAGAGAGAAGGCGGTTGGTGAAAGCCTTTGAGTAAAGATTGAATGAAAGTAGCCCGTGAGAAGCGGAAAGAAAGGCAATTTCACGTAGGGGTTCCCATCGGGTGTCCGTTCAGAAGATGTTGCTTATTAGAATCCGCCGTATTTCTGCGTTAAAGATTTTGAGTGCGGTCAATTGACCGAATTCAGGTGGTACCACGGAGTTTCGCTTCGTCCTGTATTTCAGGGCGAAGCTTTTTTAATTCACAATTCGCAATTCGCAATTATCGGAACACCTTAGGTGTTGATTTGTAAATTGTACATTGTAAATTGTACATTGTTAATTGGAGGTTAATATGAGCAAGGAACTTGAAAAACAGTATAATCCTAAAAATGTCGAAGACAGAATTTATAAAACATGGCTCGACGGCAAGTATTTTCATGCAAATCTTGATGAAAGTAAAAAAACATATACAATAGTTATCCCCCCACCAAACATCACGGGACAGCTTCACATGGGTCACGCCCTTGACAACACTCTGCAGGATATTCTTATCCGTTTCAGAAGAATGCAGGG
>CAZTFS010000101.1:0-7535 GCA_964613045.1 uncultured Eubacteriales bacterium | reverse complement strand
ATTGCAGCTATCGACAGTGACGGTATCGTTACATTTACGGGTAAAGAGGGCTATGTTACTTTCTCTCTTACCGTATCCGGTACTGATGCGGACGGTAATGCATACAAAGAAACAGTATCCGCAACGATCCGTGTATTCAGCGGCGGCTATGTGCTTTCCGATTCGGATTATCCCGAATACCCCTATGAAGGCTCTGTACGTATAAACAAGACCGCTTCAAATACGGCAGGCGGCAATAACTTCCAGGATTCGGGTGTCACTCAGGTCGAGCTTGGTGTTACAGGTGTTCCTGTGGAAGTTCCCGTTGACGTTGTTGTTGTTTTCGACCACTCCAGCTCCATGAACGATAACAACATGCTTTCGATCGCTATTGACGATACTCTTTCATTCGCTCTCAGAGTTCTTGACAGTAACGCAAATAACAGAGTTGCCATTGTTGCTTACGACTCTATCGGCTCACGTTATTCCTCTGTTTTATCTCAGACTGTTGTAAGCTCTCTTAATGAGGCAGAGTGCGGCGTTGTTACAGGCAGCGGCGTTGCCGATAACACTGCTTTTGTCGGTACAGGCGACGAAGATGCTCTTGCCCGGCAGATCGACAGTCTTATAACAAACAATGTCAGCGGTACAAACTATGACTACGGTCTTAAAATGGCTTATGATATCCTTAAATCTGCAAAAGATAACGGCAGTGAAAACGAACCTGTTGTTGTATTTATGTCCGACGGTCAGCCCAACCAGTTCAACGGCTTGCAGATGGATTACGGCAGCGAAGTTTTAGATACGGAAAACGGTATGACATATAACGATATTTCGACTGCATGGGTTCAGGGTGATGAAGAAGCTCTCAGCAAATACCTTAATGACCTTGCAACATATCCTGCAATGGCACTTTTCAATCCCGACGGTGACAACTGGTACGCTCAGGCTCTTAAAGCTCCTGAGGGAACTGCTACAGGTGTACCTGACTACGGTTATTATGATAACTATCGTGAAGGTCTCGGTGCAACAATATTCACCCTCGGTTATGCAGTCAAAGACACTTACGGAATATTGGGCAGAATGGCAAGTGTTCAGGAGAACTTCTTCAGTTCCACAGTCGATCTTCAGAATGCCTTTGACAGTATTCTTAATCAGCTCCTTAATGCGGCAGAAGACGCTGTTGTAACCGATACTCTCGGCAGCTATTTCGATCTTCAGTTTGCTTCTGAATACACTATGGGTTCCGAAACCGTTACTCTTGATCCCGGTGCATCAATTGAAGTCGGTTCATGGACTCTTGATGTTACAGGTAACCGAGTTGATTATTCTGTTATTGAAAAGATCACATTCACAACAAATGCCAACGGCAACCTTACACAAGCTTATTCAAGCGTAACAGGTGATACAAACATCTATAATGTTGCTCAGGGTATGATCAACGGTACAACTGTCACATATGACCTCAATACCGAAACCTTCACATGGAAAATCGGTGATATTACCAACAATGAGGTAACTCTTAAATATTATGCAAATCTTATAGGTGCTGCTGACGGTGAAAGAGAAGCAGGTACTTATGAAACCAACAAATCTGCTGTCCTTGACTACATCAACTACCGTGGTACGGCATGCTCAAAGACATTTGCTGTACCCACTCTCGGTTGGAAGCAGGCTGCAGTAAGCTATGACTTCTATCTTGTTAACGCTAACGGCGATCCTATCAATATGGCAGGTATTGTCGTTCCCTTTGCAGAGAGAGTTCTCGTGGGCAGAGAGCAGACAAAACAGCTTTATATCAATCAGGGCTCCGAGCTTTCAGCTTATAATCTTGTTGCCGATTACGAGATCCCCGAGGGTTATGTTCTGTATAACGAGGACGCAATTTACGGTATTTATGTTTCCGATACTGACGGTGCAAGCTACGCATATATCTCGGATGATACACTTACAACATATTATCGTGACGGTTCTGTTGCTTACGCAGTCAACGACGATCTGGAGCTTGATGACTACATCAATACCTCAGTTTCCTTTGCTGTACAGTATACCGAAGGTCTTATTGCAGACAGTGTTGTTATTGATTACGGTCTTCCCGTAAAGATCAGTGTTCTTGCTAACGATTACGGTGTAAGCGGCGGTACTCTTACCGCTATAGGTAAGACTCTTACAAGCGGCACAACACTTCATACTCAGTCCTACACTTCAAGCAGGTTGACAGACGGTGTAACAACAGGTCTTGCTCTTGACAACGGTACTGCTTACATCAGCGGTGACTACGTTGTATTTACTCCCTCAGGACTTACAATGGATGCGGAGAATGTATTCTATTATGAGTACAAAACAGCAGACAGCAAGTATTTCTACGGTAAGATAACGGTTATTCCCGCTACAAGTATTTATTATGAGGAATCCTTCATCACTTTCAATAACGGCGACGGATATTCATGGAAGGATGCAGGCACAACATTTACGGATATATTCCAGTCAGAGGACAGACCCGGCACATTCTCATTCACTGAGTATGATGCGGATAATCCTTACGGAAATGACAGTGCTTACGACAGCAGCTATACGTATTCTCTCGGCAATGCAAAATATACCTCTGTCGATGCTGAGGCACTCGGTAAAGAACCTACCGCTGAATTTACTTTCTGCGGCACAGGCTTTGATCTGTTCAGCGTGACAAACAGCACAACAGGTGCAGTCCTTGTCACAGTTTACAGCGGTAATACTGTTTACAGAAATTATCTTGTTTCTACTTATTACGGTTATTCGACCTCGGACGGTGTGCTCACTCCCGATTCCGGAAGCACTGCAAGTCTTTATCAGGTTCCCGTAGTAAGCGTAGACGGCTTTGCTTACGGTACCTACAGGGTCGTTATAAAGCCCATATACAGCTCTGCGTTCGATCCCAATTACGACTCAACGCTTGAAAAAAGTGAAAATGCCTACGATATATATGTGGATTCTGTAAGAATATTCGATCCTGCAGGACCCGACGGCAATGTCAGTGATGTTGCAGGTGAAGCCTACCTTGATGACGGCGAGTACGCTCCTGTCTATCAGGAAGTAAGAGATACTCTCCTGAGTGCCGAAGCTTATTATGAGGAGCTCGTTGGTGAAAGCGGTCTGAGCTATACCGGTTCTGTCTACCTTGACGGCAGTACCTCAAACGGCATTGATGAAACAGGTCTTGCAACTTATAAGGCAAGCGGACCTAACAATGAATTGTATCTTGGCTACAATCAGGCAATTGCGTTTATGGTAAGTGCTGATGATGAAATGACATTGTCAAGCTTACAGCTCGGAATGAAGGTAGTATCGGGTGATTCTGCCGATATCGCTATCATGAATACCAAAACTCAGGAGCCAAACACTGTCACTGTGACAGGTTCTTATGAATCATACAAAAAGCTGAGTAAGTCTATTGTCTGGGATCAGAATAAGATCGAGAGCGATAAATATGAAACAATGTATGCAATTGTTGTTGTAAACACAACTCCCGACACAGTTATTTCTCTGACAAGCTTCAAGTGGGCTCATCAGACTGATCCTGAAAGCGGTTCTGCCGCTGCTGCGTTGAGCTTCTATGTTACCGAAGACACGCCGATGATGGCTTCATTTGCAATGAGCAGAGCTATAGCGTACAGTGAGGATGAGGAGCTTACCGCTACACCTTACACAGATGAAGACATCACAATGGAATGGTCAGACACAACATTTACAGAGGGTAATGAAGCAACTCTTACCATTACTACTCCCTTTGATGTCGTCGGCGTTACGGTAGGCGATGTTGAATTGACTCAGTGTGAGATCGATGAAAACGGTAACAAACGTTGGACATACACATTTATTGTTGAACAAACAGGTGAAAATACTTATGATGTGCTTCTTTTTGATGTAAACGGCAATATGAGTGAAGCAATTCAGACTGAAACTATTACTGTTGAGGCTAAAAAGAGTATTTTCCAAACTATTCTTGACTATATCAAGAGCATTCTTACATTCCTCTGGAGGTTGTTTTCATGAGTAATTATATAAAGCCAAACATTTCATTTCAGAGATTGAATATAGCTGCTGTTTCAACAGGATGTGCCCTTCAATCAAACAATGCGGAATCTGTTTGCCCTGTAGAGGTTCCCGGTCAGCCCGGACTTACGATATTCAGTGAGCTTGGGGTCTGTGTGTCAACCTTACCCGGTGCACAGGATTCGATCTGCTACCATGTTCCGACAGCGGATACCAATGTTTTTGAATCTTAATTAATGTTAGCCGAGTCCCCCTTTTCGGTGACTCGGCTTTGGTTTTTTTGCGTAAAGGTGAACTTATGAAATACTTAAAAAAGTTTTTTGCATTAGCTTTTGTTTTGTTGTCTGTGATGCTTACCGGCTGTTCAACATCAGATAATGATGTGGTTTTTTCAGTCGATTTTCCGTATACTGTAGATAACGGCATCGTTGTTGAAGAGTTTTTCCTTTACAGCGGTGTTTTTCCTGAGGACGGTTCATTCGATAAAAAGAAGGATATTGCTGCACTCAGGGTTAAAAATGACTCCGGTTCAGATCTGCAGCTGATCAGAATATATGTTGAAACAGACCTGAAAGAGTTGATTTTTGAAATTACCGCTCTGCCTGTCGGCAAAGGTGTTGTTGTGCTTGAAAAAAATGCACAGACAATGACTGAAAACGAAGAGGTTGTTAATATCCGAGCAGAAAACAGGGTGAATTTTGATTCATCTGTTTCGCTTTGTACCGAAACATTTCTTGTTACCGTTCCCGGACAGGTGTTCAATATAAAAAATATATCAGATACGGACATAAATTCCGATATATATGTATACTACAAAAAAATTATCGATGATGATTATTATTTCGGCGGTATAACATTCCGTTCAAAGGCGGAGGGGCTGAATGCCGGTGAACTTAAGCAGATTCCTGCAGGTCATTTTGATTCAGAGGACAGCGAGGTAGTTTTTATAGATTATGGTGAGTAATAAATATATCTTTTGCGGCTGCTCAGTTGAATTAAAGACGGAAGATAAGCTTTTGCCGGAAGGTGAGTTTTCAAAATTCCGTTCGGATTTTTCTCAGGCTGATTATTCAATTGATGTGATGACGACTCAAGAGCTTCCTTTGAAAAACGGTGACGAAATTTTTGTGTCAGACAGAAGAAAAGTGTATTCTGACGGCAAAATAAAAATGTTTACCTCGTATTATAATTCCCGACATCGTAAGTATGTTGATTTTGCATGTAAAATTGATGATTCCGTGCTTTATGTATCATATCGGGGCAAGTTAAGAGAATTGACGGTTTTCGATGGCGTTAATCTGCCCGATATGCTTTTAAAAAAGGGCATCGGCATCTTACACTGTTCTTTTATTGAATATAACGGCGGTGCAATACTTTTTGCAGGTGACAAGCAGGTTGGTAAATCAACTCAGGCTGCATTGTGGAAAAAGTGCCGCAATGCAGACATAATCAACGGCGACAGAGCCGGATTAAAAATTGAAAACGGAAAGGTGTTTGCTTACGGTGTTCCGTTTTGCGGAACATCAAAGATATGCGAAAATAAAAAACTGCCGATAAGGGCAATAGTGTGTCTTTCCAAGGGCACTGAAAACAGGATCGAGAGACTTTTGCCTTTAAATGCGTTTGTAAATATTATTGAAAAATTCACTTATGAGCCATGGAGAAACGAAGCTGTTGAACAGATACACTCTCTTGTGGGCACGATAGCGGAAAATGTTCCTGTTTATGACTATTCCTGTGTTAAGGATGAGAGTGCTGTGGATTTTCTGGAAAGAGAACTGTCAACACTCTGATCGTTTTTATCTAATCTTATGAAAGGAGGTTGCGTCTGTATTCCTTTGGGGCGGACGCTGTAAATAATGTTATGAATAATGAACCGATTGAAAACAGCGTAAATGAGGGCGTAGAATCTCCTGTATCCGCTTTTCTTCACAGTCTGGGGATAAATAATGGTGTTCCTGTGTCCGGCACATTTGAGCTTACTTCAAGGTGCAATTTCAATTGCAAAATGTGTTATGTTCATTCTGCTGAATGTAACAGGCTTAAGCAGGCGGAAATGTCTGCGGATTGGTGGATAAAGACAGGCGAAGCTGCCGTGTCGCAGGGAATGGTTTTTTTGCTGTTGACCGGCGGAGAGCCTCTTATAAGGGACGATTTTCCTGAGATATTCAGTGCTCTTAATAAAATGGGGCTTATAATATCCGTAAACACAAACGGTTACTTTCTCAATGGTAAAATTGCCGAGCTTTTTAAAGAAAATCCTCCTAACAGGATAAACGTTTCTTTGTACGGTACTGATGACGACACTTATGAGCGTTTTACAGGTACAAGAGGGTTTTCAAAAGTGATAAGCAATATTGAGCTTATGCGTTCGTTGGGAATTGATGTAAGGTTGAATTGCAGCATTACACCCAATAACTGCAATGATATCCGTAACATATATAAGCTGAGCAAGGAGCTTGGACTGTATATTAAAACAACACCGTATATGTATCCGAGAATGCGTGTTGATGGTGTTACGGGGGAGAACAGCGGACGTCTTTCTCCCGAGGATGCCGCATATTACCGTGTTTTATGGTCATCACTAAAATATTCTCCCGACGATTTTATTTTAAAAGCACGCAATATGAAAAAGGGGATTGCAGCTTTTGAAAACGAATGTGTTGAGGAGGCACCTGAAGGAAAGGTCCGTTGCAGAGCCGGAAGAAGCAGTTTCTGGATAAATAAAAACGGCGAAATGTCTATGTGCGGCATAATAGATAAAACCTTTGATGTAAAAACGTTGGGCTTTGACGGTGCATGGGACAAGATTCGTGAATACACATCATCAATAGTGTTGCCTCAAAAATGTCAGAGTTGCAAATTCCGACATATATGCAATGTGTGTGCAGCTGTGTGTTATACTGAAACAGGGAGTTTTTCTGAAATTCCTGAATATGTGTGCAGATTCAGTGAAGAAACGGCGAGACTGACTGAAATTGAATTAGAAAGGCTTGAGAAGGATTATGGAAATTAGAAAGAAAGTCATTTTGCGAAAAATTGCAGGTCAGGATATGCTTGTCCCCATCGGAGATACTGTTTTTGAATACAACGGAATATTTCTTCTTACTGAAAGCGGAAGATTTTTGTGGGAAAATATCACAGCCGGCTGTAATAAACAGGAGCTCTGTGCTTTACTTGCAGATAATTACAGCATTGATACGGAAACCGCAACACAGGATGTTGATGAATTTCTTGCAAAATTACAGGAGCTTGATTTTATCGGCAACGTAAACTGATCATTTGTGAAGCAATATTTCATTTCATAAAAGTGATATTTCTGCTGACTCAGAAGTGATATTATATTCGTCTTAAAACTCACGAAGGGAATATCACTTGGACAAAGTCCAAATATCACTGCGAAGCAATACAACTCGCCGTAAGGCGAATATAACTGAAAAACCGACTTGTCAAAACAAGTCGGTTTTTCTGGTGGAAGAGGGTGGATTCGAACCACCGAAGTCGTTGACGGCAGATTTACAGTC
>CAZTFS010000100.1:0-7542 GCA_964613045.1 uncultured Eubacteriales bacterium | reverse complement strand
TCAGCAGTATTGCGATTGCGGAATCGCTCATTGGTAAGATAGGTTTTCTTTAAAGTTTTTTCATACAGACTGCCGGGGAGAGATCCTCGGCGGTTTGTTTTTTTATAAGTGCGAAGTTCAAAGTGAATGGTGGGCTTCGCCCTGTATTTTCTGTTATTACGAAACTGCGAAGCACTTTATAGTATAAATTCCGGATATAAGAAAAGGCAAAAATTCCCGATAATGCTGACGCATTTCGGGAATTTTTAACGCATTATTGTGCCAAAAGTTCATATTTTAAAGAAATACTTCCTTGCGGGCAGTCGGCGAACGCCGGAACTTTTTTTCTTTGCTTATTCACTTATTTCAACTGTCTTTTTTCCGTCTGTTTTTGAAAAACCGACTACGGCTGTAATCAGGAACTTTGCTGCGTTCGTTATAAGCAGTGCAATTGTGATACCCCATATACCGTATGACATTGTAAGCGGAATTACCGTTGCCGCATAGATAATGATGTACACAATATTTATATACATCTGGAATTTTTCACTTGCAACTCTGAGGATAACTGTCATAAGGCAATTTGCGATAAAGTAGAATATCTGACCTGCATTAGCAAGGAAGAAATACTGCCTTGCTTCATCATAAACGCCCGGATAGAAAAGCTTTACAAATATCTCAGAGGCAACGTAACAGCAAACAAGTGCTGCAATTCCGATTCCCAGAAGTACTGCGGCAAAAACCGCAAACATTTTCTTTGTAAACTTGCCGTCATATTTGGTAAGATAACCGATAAGCACGCCGTTAAGAGGCGTAGTCAGAAGCGAAACAACTTTACCCAGAAGAGTCGAAACATAGAATGTTGTAACGGCTTCACCGCCCATTGCAAGTCCTAATATTATCTTATCTGCCTGCTGAGCGATCGACGAAAGAAGATTTGTAGCGGAAAGTATGCCCACAGACTTCATCGTATTACCGAATTCAGGTGACGAAGTGAGCAGTTTTTTACCTTTGAAGATATTTCCGTGGAACAGCACAAAAATTACCGCCGCCAGTTCGCCTGCAATAAATGTAAGCATCCACTGATTGGATATGTATTTAAAAAGGAGCAGACCTATACAGTAACCCGCTGTTATAATAGCGTAGTAAACAAAAAATCCTTTATAATTAAGCTTGATACGGTAGTTTACATCACCGTAATACCTTAGAACGGTCAGTATCATAAGAACCGTAAGCAGTATAAAATGGGCAACATTAAAAGACTGATAAACTATCAGTGTTCCTGCTGCCACGGCAATGCACAGAACGGAAATTATGGTAAGAAAAATATTATAATCCCCGTTTGTATCTTTATTTTCTCTTGAACGGACCATTCTCGAATAGTTTGCGGCAACACCAAAAGTCGTACCCATAATAGATACGACTGCAAATATCGACTGATAATTGCCGAATACGTCATCGCCGAGCCATTTATTCAGCGTAGGGTTGATAAGCAGCTGCAGCATGCCGTTCATGAGCATGAGTCCCGCTACGCTGAAGACCAGATCTGACGCTATTGTGAATAGCCTTTTTTTGTTATTAGTCATATAAAACTTCCGTTTATTATTTATTCTGAGACATTACGTACTCAGCATACTTAAGCTCAAAATCGTATGTGAGCTTAAGGTTATTCTTAAACTCAAAGTTAAGATATTTCTTAGTCTCTCCGGGCATCTGCCATGCCAGTTCCTGACTGGGGAATGTGGTCGTAAAATGGGGCATAAGTGTTTTGAATCTGAAAGCCTCGGGAGACTGAGTCATATAGAATTTTTCACGGTCAAGAGGATCGTAATCGTAGTTACCCAATGCTCCTGTTATCTTCTGACATGTGATAACAGCATCATATTCCTTTGTTTTTGTCAGATAATCGTCTATAAGCTCCGATGTAACAAAGGGAGCAACTGCATCAAGAATGATTATACCCTCACAGTCGGGATAATTTGCCTGAATATGGTCAAAAGCACTCTTGAGCGAGTCAAGACGCTCTTTTCCGTTAGGTGCAAAGTCAAAACCCGAATTTTTAAGTGCATCAGAAAGCTCAATGCATGAAGGATCGCATACTACAACAACTTTATCTGCAACTTTTGAACCCTTAGCCGCATCAATAACATAGTCAATAACGGGTCTGCCGTTAAGCTTGCAATACTGTTTGGGAATATTTGCTCCGAAACGGTTTCCGACGCCGCCGGACATGATTATAATTATATTCATTTTAACTTAAATCCACCTTTAAAAAATTTCAGTTTTAAGAAGCTCGAAGTGACCGGGATGTCTGTCCTTTTCTTTGGGAAGATCCTGCCAATTGGTGTAAAGATACTCGAGAACCTTAATATACTCCTTGGGTGCCATTGCCATATCTTCTCTGATAGGCACTCTCGTATAATCCGAGAAAAAGTCTTTGGGGAACACGTTTCTGTGCTGAACGGGAAGAGGCACACTGGGCTTGAAATAAAGATCGCCTTTGCCTGTTTCAACAGCATTGACACAATCCTCATACATCTTATATATCTTCTTCATTGACATGGTCTTGCCGACAGTTGAAAGCACCTTTACCTGCATTTTCTGCATAAAGGAATATTTTGAACTGTCAGTGGGAATAAGTCTGTGTCCCATTGCCATGCCGTAGATAGCCTTGACCTTGAATATCTGACTTTTAACACGGCTTGATTCGGTATCGTGCAGGCAATAAAGCTCAATAAATATTCTGTTCATTCTCGGATCATTTGCAAAATTGTTTTTGCCGCCGTCTGTGCTGAAAGAATTTACGGCTTTACTGTTTCTGTAATAAATTCTGGGAATAAAATCACAGAAATACTCACCGAATTCATTATAATTTATGAATTCAAATTCCTCGCCCAATTCCTCGGGAAGAACACTTAAAAGCTTATTGAAATCGTCTCTTTTAAGATCTATATCAATATCATCATCCCAGGGAATAAAATCCTTGTGACGGATAGCACCTAAAAGTGTGCCGCCGCTTAAAGAATAATGAAGTCCGTATTTTTCGCATATTCTGTCAACCTCACGGAGTATCCTGAGCTCGATACCCTGAATCTCATGAAGCTTGGCTTTCTGCTCATCTGTAAAATCCTTATAAAGCTGCTGAGCAATGTCCATATATAACCACCCTTTTGAGTTATAATCAATCAAAAATATCATATCACAACTTCATTTGTTTTGCAACACATTTATTTAAATAATACTTATTGAAGTTTGATAATAAAAGTGTTATACTCATCACATAAAGTATAATCGGCAGGTAGATTTTATGGATACGATCAAATTCGATAAAAAGAACACGCTTATGATAGCTCACAGAGGTTTAAGCGGAATTGAAAAAGAAAATACAAATTCGGCTTTCGTTGCGGCAGGCAACAGAAGCTATTACGGCATTGAAACCGATGTTCACAAAACTCTTGACGGCAGATATGTTGTTTTTCATGACGACACAACAGGCAGAGTCGCTATTGACGATATGGAAGTTGAAAAAACTACATTTGACTGTCTGAGAAATCTTCTTCTGACCGACATTGACGGAAAAAAAGGCCGAAGCGACATCCGTATTCCCACTCTTGAGGAGTATATTTCCATCTGCAAGAAGTACGAAAAGATCGCTGTTCTTGAGCTCAAAAACGCTTTCAGCGAAAAAGAGATCTGTGAGATAGTTGATATCATAAAATCTCTTGACTATCTTGAAAACGTGATCTTCATTTCCTTCTGTCTTGAAAATCTTGTCATTCTCAGAGCAGAATATCCCGATCAGGCGGCTCAGTTCCTTACAGATAATTACGATGAATCGCTTATCGGCATTTTAAAGAAAAATAATCTTGATCTTGATATACTGTATACGGCTCTTACGGAAGAAAACATGAAAGAGCTTCATAATGCTGAAATCAAAGTCAACTGCTGGACATGTAATGACCCTGTTGCAGGTGAAAAGCTTGCTCAGTGGGGTATCGAATACATTACATCAAATATTCTCGAATGATAAAGACTGTCTGGGAAAGACTTATCGAAACGGATAAAAATATCCTTCTCTACGGCACGGGCAACGGTGCTGATAAGATCATTGACGAGCTTGACCGTCTCGGTATCAGCCTGTCAGGTGTATTTGCCAGCGACGGTTTTGTACGCAAGCGTACTTTTCACGGCTTCCCTGTTATCAGCTATTCGGAAGCAAACGAAAAGTTCGGTGATTTCATCGTGCTTGTATCCTTTGGTTCATCAAGGGAAGAGGTAATTAGCAATATTATCCGAATATCAAAAGAACATGAGCTTTACAGCGTGGACGTTCCCGTTTACGGTGACAGTATTTTCAACCGCAGCTTCTGCGAGGCTCACAAAAATGATATAAGCAAAGTGCGTTCGTGTCTTTCCGACGAAAAATCGGTGCAGGTGTTCGACAATATCATAAATTTCAAGCTGTCGGGAAATATTGATCTTCTTCTTGAATGTCAGACAGAACGTGATGAAGCATATAAAAACATTTTAAAGCTTACAGACAATGAGATATATATGGATCTGGGAGCATTTAACGGCGATACGGTAATTGAATTTTTAAATCATGTTTCATCTTACCGCAAGATCTACACTGCCGAACCGGACAAAAAGAATTTCAAAAAGCTTGAAAACAACACTCGGCATATTGAAAACATCCGGCATTTCAACTGCTGTATAAGTGACTGCTGCGGAGAAATACTTTTCAGCTCTGACGGCGGCAGAAACGGAAATGCAGACAAAAACGGTACCCCCGTAACAAGCAAAACCGTAGACAGTATACTCAACGGCAATGAGGTCACTTTCATAAAGTTTGATGTGGAAGGTCTTGAATCCAAAGCCATTGAAGGTGCAAAGCAAACAATCGAAAGGTACAAGCCGAAAATGCTTGTTTCCTGTTATCACCGTTCCCCTGATATATTCACTCTTGCTCTGAAAGTTCTGTCACTTCGTGAAGACTATAAAGTATATATAAGGCACAATCCGTATATCCCTGCGTGGGATACTCAATTTTATTTTATCTGAAAGGTGTTTTTAAAATGAAAAAATTTATTTCAACATTTATTTGCTGTATTATCATTGCAGCTACTCTTCTTCCTCTGACGGCTTTTGCGTGGGATACTCCCGAGCTTGAGCTTGCCATCTCATACAATGAAAGAAAAAATAAAATAACCGTGGAATATATCGTTAATAATTTTGCGGGAACGGAAAGTGCAGACTTCAGACTGAAATACGATCCCGAGGTCCTTGAGTTAACAGATTACAAGGCTGCAAAAATCGATAATTCCTTCATAGAGATCGGTGAGATGCCTTCAGAAAACGGAAAGATAGCAATTCAGTTCGTTGACATTTACTGCGTACAGCCCGAAGACTGCGAAGACGACGGCAGTGCTACAGTTGCAACCTTTACGTTCAGCGTAATTGATGAAAGTGCAACCGAAACAGTATTTATCGCAACCGCAGACAGCTGTGCAATGGATCCCGATTCAGAAGACGTTTCCTTGAGAAGATACACCGAAAAAATTCTTTTATCTGAAACAGAGCAAACAAGTGATGTTTCGGATGAATCATCAGACAATACAAATATCTCAAAGATAATAATTGCCGCTGTGATAACTCTCCTTGTTCTTATCGGAGGAACAGCAGCAATCGTAATCAAATACAGAAAAAATTGATTTATCGCACATATAGGAAAACGGGTCGGACAGCTGTACGACCCGTTAATTTTTATATCAATCTTCTTTTTTTACATAAGTTGCAACTGCCCAATAATAGAACACTGCAAGAATAAAAAGTATCCATGCATATTTCCATGCATTGACGGCAAATCCGAGTATAAGGAAAAGAATAACAGCCCCTTCAATCACGGGCATACCCAGAAGAAGCCCTTTCTTTGTTTTTGCCCTTGCCGCAATTGCCAGATGGTAATATGCAGGAATCAGCAGAAACAACATCCACATCGGATGCCAGAGATGAAGTGCAAATCCAAACAGTAAATACAGTCCCACTATAAATACAGGGAACGGAAATTTGAGAAGTTTGGTTGAAAGACCCGGACAGACCGGTGCATTTTTAGCCTTAACATGAATTTTCTTCTTCTCTGTTTTTTCTTGTTCCTGCTCCTGAATTTTCTGTTCATTTCCCACAAGCTCATCGAGACTGACAGAATAGAGTCTTGACAATTCTATAAGAGTATCTGTATCGGGAGTGGATTCACCCCTCTCCCATTTTGAAACAGCCTGCCTGCTTATACCTAACTTTTCTGCAAGTGCTTCCTGTGAATATCCGTTTCTCTTTCTGAGATCTGAAAGTTTTGTTCCTAACTTTAAACTCAAAATTTCTCACTTCCGTTCGTATAGTTTATTTTATTATACATACAGATCTTCGTTTTTGCAAGTATTTTTATGCAAATGTCGGTTGCATAAAAAGGTTTTCGGCAACTGTCGAATGTCGCAACCGAAAGTATGTAGAATTTTCCGCATCTTTATCATAGAATTACATCAGGGTGATAAATCACCGACCAATCAATCAAGACAGAGAGGAATAAGACAATGAACATCACAAACACAGAACACTTTTCACTTCAGAGAAAGATAGTCGCAAACATGACATCAGAAAGCTGGAAGAACATACCCCATGTAGCATATAATTATGAAGCAGATGTAACTGATCTGCTTATAGAACTGAAAAAGATAAACTCCAACAGAACACTTGATGAGAGAATAACCGTTAATACAGTTATGCTCAAGATAATTGCCGAAGGTCTCAAGGCGGCACCTCAGATGAATGCACATCTTAATTATAACGGTTTTCTTGTAAGAGGAAGAATAGACAGGTTTGAAGAGATAAATATATCTATTCCCATGGTCATGCCAAACGGTCACATGATGACAATAAATGTTCGTGGCTTCGAAAAAATGAACATTGATGAAATAACCGAAAAAATTGCTGATGTCAGAAGAAAAGCTGAAAATACAATTCTTGATGAAGCGATGTATGAGGTGTCCTTTGAGAACACCATAAATGAGCTGAAAAAAGGAAGAATAATCAAAGCCATCGGCAGACTTATCGGCTCAAAAACAGGCAAGCATAAAATAAAACTCCTTTCCGGTGAAGACAAAAAGAAGTACTATTCCATGAGTACAAATGACAGACTGACAGGCAAGGATATTGAGCAGGGCACTGTTACGGTTTCAAATCTCGGCTCGCTTGACAGAAGTCTTAAAGGCAGCGTTTCACTCCTTGAGGTCGTTCCTCCGCAGGTTGCTGCCTTCGGAATAGGGGCAATTCAGGATAAAGTAGTCTGTGCAACCGACAGTTGCGGTGCAAAAAATGCCGATTTCAGAAAGATATTACCCATATGTATTGCTTTCGATCACCGTGCATTGGACTTCGGAGATATAATTCCGTTCATAAAAAGATGTGATGAGATTTTCAACGATCCAAAAATGCTTTATGATTGGATAAGCGAGAAAAAGTCAGCACATTTTCTGAAAGATGCGTAAAATTAAAAGCACGGTCAAGGGC
>CAZTFS010000099.1:0-7794 GCA_964613045.1 uncultured Eubacteriales bacterium | reverse complement strand
CATAGCCCTCTTTACCCGTAAATGTAACGATACCGTCACTGTCGATAGCTGCAATTGATGTATCACCTGAGCTCCAACTGTATGTATAGCCGTCTCTGACATTTTCAACATATCTGTAAAGCTGAGTTGTATCGCCGTTTGCGGTGTTATAGTTATTGATAATTGTGTTTGTAATATCCTTACTGCCGGAAATATTTACAGTACGGATCTGTGTTGTAGCAGCTAAACTATCGTCCGTTTCTTCAAGTGCATAAAGATAAGTACTTGTAGTTGGTGACCACGGAGTCGTATTCAAACGAGGATTGCTTGTTCCGCTATAGTATAATGACAGATAAGCATTATTGTATGTTGTTATGCCATCTGAATCTGTGGTATTAACAGCAGCATTTTGCAGAACAAGAGCATTATTTGAATTTACACGGTATCTGATTTGACTGTATGCCCGATCATAGTCAACACCAAGTTCAGACATACATGCCAGATACGTTTCTGTTTTATTACCGTCAGCATCTTTGACATACAATGTATATAAAGTCAGATACTTTCCGTTTTCATCAACTAAATAGTAATAACCGTCTTTTTCTGATTTTACACAAGTCAAAACTAATGCATTTTCCGGATTCTGTATAAGTATCGAGCTACCAAAAGTCTTAACTGTTCCGGTAACCAATCTGGGGGTCACATTATTTGTATACATCGTGCTTGATGCAATATATGCAGAACCTTCTGTATTTGAACTTGCAATAATATATTTATTACCCTCAGTCAACGTATTTGTCAAGTAATAAATATCTCCAATCAATGCTTGAGACGCATTAACATATATATCAACAGTCTGTGTATCTGTTACAGTTCCTTCAACGTCGCTTGTAACAGTAATTGTAAGAGTAATTGTTGTGATGCCGGATGTACCTGTATAGGTGAGCTTGCCGTTCTGATCAATTGTTGCAACGGATGTGTCGCTTGAAGACCAGGTAACAGTCATATCACCCTCGGGGAAGTTTTCAGCCTCATAGGAGAGCTGTTCTGTCTGGAGAGGACAGATCTCATCTCTTGAAACAGTTTTTCCTACATATCTGTAATTTGACAAGATAACAGACGTAGGTTCAGCTTCAATTTCCTCAAACAGCATCATATTTGAATCATCATATTCTGCCACACCGAAATAGTTGCTGGAGTGGTATCTGATACCTGTGTAGCCATCGTAAGACTTACCGGTAGAATCATTTGAAACGCTCACGGAATATTGGTTATAGATATTAGAGCCGTCATATGCAAACTGGAACGGTGTAAAATCTGTAATTCCACCGGAAAGAGCATCACCAAGAAGAACAGTATAAAGTTCACCTTCAACACCCCAGGTACCATAGCCTGTTATCTTTGAACCAAGAAAGCGTGCAGATAAATTAGTCCAGTCCCAAGCTGCTCCGTTATCAGATTCTTCTGTATAGAAATAATAGATATCCTCAGTTCCGATTACATTTCCGTCCGTACCGGCTTTAGGACCTTCAACAGTCATCCATACAATGTCATCGGAGTCACTCTCATCTATTTCAACATAAAGATAATCTCTTACATCGTTGCTTTTTACCGTGATATTTCCGGGATAGAGCTTGGTGGAGCTCCATTCATTGGTGGTGAGAACATATCCGTCGCCTGCCGTTGTTGTGTCTTCCTTATAAACAAGAACATAACTCTTGTTGGGCGTTATTTCATCAACATACTTAAAGGTTCTCTTTGATTCTGCACCTGTTTTTGCTTCAATGACAACCGTATACTGCTGATACGAAACAGTAGAGCTCTTTACAGTGTATGTAACGGTTGTTGTGCCTGCGTTACCTGTAAATGAAAGCACACCGTTTTCATCAATTGCGGCAACAGAAGTGTCACTTGATTCCCATTCTTCTTTTACATTTTCACCGTAGTTTTTATAGGCACCGTAAAGAGGAATCTGAGTATCTGAAGTTACGGAATAAACAGTCTGTGTTGTACCTGTAACATCCTCACCGCCCATTTCAATGCTTGCAGAGACCTCTGCCAATTTATATGTTGCTTCTGCTTGGTAAATATAAAAATCATGAGTGCTACTCGGCCATGAAGTTGAAGAGGCAAAACTTTTTCCGTTCCATTTTATAAATTCATTGGCTGTATATCCTAATGTGTCGGATGACGTTTGGTAAGATCTGTATGAATAGATTGCTCTTTCAGTTGTATTGTACAAATTGTCATATTTGATCTGTGAACATCCTATATCATAGGTTGAGCCATCAAGTGCTGAAACTGTTCCGAGAAAACGACCTCCATCGTTAGTGTCACGTATCGTAAGATAGCCGCTGTTGCCTAAATTGCGAAGATAATAATACCCTGAGACAGGACTTTCAATACACTCCCATACTGCGGTAGTATCTGTTGTATTGATATACTCACCTTTTGCATCGGTCTGAACAGTTGCATCTGCACCTGCCAAGTTCGTAGAACTGTATGCAGTACTTGTAAGCATTTTGTTATAAGTTGTACTTACGCCATCACTGTCCTTTACACTGTCTTTTACATATATTACATATCTGTTACCCGGAACGAAATCCTCAACAAGGTAATAATTATCAGAATAGCTCTCAACTTCATCAGTATATTCCTGCTTATCGCCGTTGCTGACAACAAAAGTTACAGAGGAACTGTAGGTTGTACCATTATTTATAAATGAGAAAGTTATTTTAGCTTCACCGTTACCGATAAATGTAACATTACCGTTATCAACAGTTGCAACACTTGTATCTGAAGAAGTCCATGTTTCATTTGTTACTGTTATATCGTCTGCCGCAATCTCATAGCAACCGATAAGATTAACTGTTTTGGGGAACTCAGTATTGTAGTATTCGACCGTAGTACCTGATACAGTGCCGACACCCATACGGATCTGTGCATAAGTTTTAGTTGAGGTCTTTGCTCCGACTGTAACCGTATAAGATGCACTTTTTGTTGCATTTCCGTCTGTCACAGTAACGGTAATTTCACTTGTTCCTACTGCCTTATATGCAACCTGTGCGGTAGAACCGACACCTTTTACCGTAGCAACGGATGTATTTGAGGAGGTCCAGGTATATACAGCGTTTTCACTAAATCCGGTTGCATTTGCATAAGCACCGGTCTGCACACCAACAGTACCGCCCAAATAACCTGCCACATTTACGTAAGGTTCATCATATCCGCCGTCTTTGTTTGAAGGTGTGATACGGCTGATGGTTTTTGATTCGGCATACTTACCTTCAGTTGTGTATCTTGAAACGACGATTTTGTCAGGACAGATCTCAAGCACACCCATAGTCAGAGTATTGGTACTTTTAACAGTATTGCCTGTATGTTCGTCTGTTACGGTTCCCTCTGTGTTGTTTGAATATGCAACATAGCCGTAGTTCATATAAGTAAAGGTAAGCTCAACTTTGTTCCAATAAGTGTACTTACCGTCATAATACTCATAAGAGCCGTCCGCAGTGGAACTATCCAGTGCGGAAACATACATAGTATCGCCCTTGCCAAGGAAGTTGACAGAGCCGCCGA
The DNA here is from genome assembly GCA_964613045.1 of uncultured Eubacteriales bacterium. Taxonomy (GTDB): domain Bacteria; phylum Bacillota; class Clostridia; order Oscillospirales; family Acutalibacteraceae; genus UBA1081. Next base: position 4,236 of record CAZTFS010000099.1, on the reverse strand, counting down.
TATAATCGTCATAAGCACCTGAATGGTTATGACCGTACATAAAAACGATATCAAGATAATTACCATATGCATTAAGAACGTCAACTACATACTTTGAATATGTGTTCTGAACATAATCATATATGTAGTTTCCGTCTGCATCTTTTACAGAATTGCCGTCTGAATCATAAACCTTATTTCCTCGGTTGTTGTGATGAAGCGGCATATGTGTTAAAATAAAAATCGGTCTGTCTTCACCGTCAGAAAGAAGTCTGTCAAAAACAACAGAAAGATCTGCAGCAAAAGCCGTCGCAGTCGACTCACTCTTTGAGCTGTAATCGTTGTAATTACAAACATAAACAAGAAAATCGTCATATTCATACAGACCGGTCTCCTTGAGTTTGCTGTTCAAAGTATCATGGTTACCCTGTAAGAACACCAAATTGTTCGGGTTGTAATAAGGATAGTTATCATCTACCATATCTTTGAGCAAATCAACGTTTGATGAAGGATCTGCCTGAGTACTGCTACTGGAATAATAGTCACCGCCAAAGAAGAAGGCTTCGGGAGTTTCAACAACACCGTCCTCCTTCGCATTTTCTATCATAGCATTCAGATTGTCAATATACAAACCGTTCTGAAAGTCAGATGACGTAAAAATTGTGGCGTAAGCGTCACCTGCACCTGCGGTTGATGCTTCTGCTTCTATTGATGTAAGATCAATACCGCTGAGTCCCGGCATTATTACCGAGAAAACAATAAGAAGTGAGAGCAGAACTGATAATGCTTTTTTCATATTTTTATCCCTCCGACAATATAAATATCTATTTTTCAGATAATTATACTATTATAGGATAAAGAATATCACAGCAGGCTCCAAAAGTCAAGAAAACCGCTGTTTTTTCTCATACAAAATACATATTTTTATTAAATTGCACAAATTTTTTACCCAAAAAAGCCCTGTTATTTTATTTTTCAATATTTTAAAATGAGAATTATCATATTACAAAAAAAACAGACCGAATTTCAACAAATTTCGGTCTGTCACAAAATATTGTGCATTTTTTAACGAAAAATCGAACAATATCAGGCTTTATCTACTTAATTACCATTTACCTTTAAACTTATTTACAATTACACCCAGACGTGTATCATAAAAGTCTTTTTTCATCTGTTCGGACTTGGAAAGAGGCTTCTTTTCAGGTATATTTTTTCTGAAACGAGCCATATCGCCGTCATCACAAATAAATGCCTGTGTCATCAGAATACCGCCGTCACCCTTAAGCTGTGCACGGACATAACAGCTGATCTTATCGCTGTGCTCACCAAGGTTGATGAGGCTTGTGAGCTCCCCGTCCTTTTCAAGGGTATCGCACTGAATGATCTCACCGTCTGCTATCCATTCGATCGCCTTGCAGTTACTGCCCGAGATCGAAATCGTATCATTTTCATCATCGACGGTTATATCCGTAACGACAGGACATGCACCCTTGCCTGCGAAATCTTCGCCAAGCTCATTTTTTGCGTATCTTGCAAGAGCAAAGAATGTTCCGCTCTCCATTGCCGTACGAAGATTTTCCAATGAGTACTCCGGCAGAATGAAATCCATAAATGCGGTGTCGATCTCCTTTGTTCTGTGAGCATCGCTGTTACCAAAGCCCCATACATTGCGTTCTCCCTCGGGAATAAGCTCCTTGAGAAGCTCATCCCAAAGCATACGGTCACAACGGTTGGGAACATCGTACATATTAAGGATCTCGATACCCAGACAGGACTTATATCTTCTGAGAAGATCGGCAAAGAACTCTACATTCTCGGGATCCTTTGTGCAATCGGGGAACTTTCTGCACTGAAGCCAGTCTGTAGGATGGTTGATATGCGAAAGACCGCCGCTGCGTTCTATTTTCTTAATGGGAATTTCATAATCGTTTTCCTTACCGTAGATACCCTCACATGCATCGTCAGTAAAGTAGCCGTTTACATGGTTCTTCATAAGTGTGAACATGTTTGCTTCGATGGCATCGGGAACACACTGAAGACCCCTTGACTTTGTACGGCGGTTCTGTGCAGTCTTATATGTACCGTCAAGTATTGCATGATACTGCTCGGTGGTGGGATGACTGCGTTTGCCGTGCCAGAGATTCTGGAAAAGGAAAAGCGGAATGATAGAAGGATCTTTATCCCATTCCTTACCGAAAATACCATGCTCGGTCATGGCAAGAATATCAAAATCCTGATCGTAAAACTCCTCTATCATCTCAGTCATAGTGAAGTTGGCGTCACTATATGTGGAATGTGTGTGCAGGTTGGTTTTGTAATGATTATCTGAATTGCCGATAAGCTCGGTTACGCTTTCATAAGGGTTCGTAATTTTGTAACTCACTTTGATCTACCTCACATTAGCAATTATTCCCCATTAGTATAGCACAACACAGAATATATTGTCAACAAAGAAAAAAACAGAAAACAGACAACATATCGGAATTTATCAATGAACAATTTACAATGTACAATGATCTACAAAAAAACCGCCTGCATCGCTACATCTGCACGATTGTAAATTGTACATTGTACATTGTTAATTGGTTCGACAAATTATTGCTTATCCGCCGTAAACAAGCCATATGTAAATGTATGCGGGGATTATTGCCGCAAGGGTAAAGGGTATGCCGATCTTGAAGAAATCCTTATTCCTGACCGTATGTCCTTCTTTGCGAAGAATACCGATTCCTGCAATATTTGCCGATGCACCGATAGGTGTGCAGTTGCCGCCCAGAGTAGCACCCGAAAGAAGACCGAAATAAAGCACTGTCGGGTCAATATTCAGAGTAGATGCAAGACCTGCAATTACGGGAATCATGGTTGCTACGTACGGAATATTATCAATAAACGCAGAAATTGCAACGGATGCCCAGACAACAACTGTATAAAGGACAAATACATTTCCGTTACCTACACCTGCAAGAAGACTTGCCATCTTGTCGATAACTCCCTGTGCGGAGATACCGCCTATCATAAGGAACAGACCGAGAAGCAGACCGAGGGTTTCAAAGTCGATCTCCTTGAGAGGTTCTGTAACAGCCTTAAAATTCTTCCGTCTGATAAAGTTGTAAATTACACCCACGACCATAAGGGCACAACAGATCGCACCGTTTGTCACGGCAGGCTTTTCGGGAATAAACGAAACAACGATAAGAATTGCAATAAGGCTGACAAGAAGCACCGTCGGAACATAATCCGTAACTTTTGTACGGCTTTCAGCTTTGGGAATTGCACCCTTCTCTTTACGGAAAATAAAAGCAAGGATAAGAGCCGAAAGTAAAGCTCCCAGTTCAACTGCAAAGAAAATACTGGGCTTACCCTTATACCAGAAGAAATCCGTAAAGCTCATATCAAGTGCAGATCCGAGCATAATTGCGGTGGTATCGCCCACAAGTGTTGCCGCACCCTGAAGATTTGAGGAAACAGCAATACCGATAATAAACGGTACGGGATCTGTTTTGAGTTTTTTACATATCTCCAGAGCAACGGGGGCAACCATAAGTACAGTTGCAACATTATCCACAAAAGCCGATATGACACCTGCAAACAGCGACATTGAAACTGCCGCCCACATGATATTCGGCACTTTTTCCATAATAAGATCCGCAAGAAGTGAGGGCATTTTGCTTTCGATAAACAAAGCCACAAGTCCCATTGTACCTGCTATCATCATAAGCACGTTAAAATCTATTGCCGATAAAATCTCGGTATACGGAAGCATTCCGGTGAGAATAAATATCACACCCGAAGCCAGAGCTATGTACGGTCTGTACTTCGTAAAAACCATCATAAGAACATAAGTTACAGCGAAAACAATTATTGCAGGAATCATTATACTATCCCCTTTCTGCTTATTGACTCGATTATATTATAGGCATATGAAGCATGTCAAGAATAGATATTTTTTTAACAAAAAAAAAGAAGCAGACACCACTGTCTGCCTCTGTAAAAAATTTATTATCTGTTAAGTATAAGCTTTGTAAGGTCAACGGGATCAACGATCTTTCCGTCCTTATAAACACGCATGTTTCCTGAAGCGATCTCATCAATAAGAATAACTTCATCATTGTTGTAACCGAACTCAAACTTGATATCCCAAAGGTCAAGACCGATCGACTTAAGATCATCAGCTACGATCTTTGTAATTTTGAGCGTCTGCTCCTTCATGCTCTCGAACATAGCGGGAGTCATAACGCCAAGTGCTGCAAGACCTTC
>CAZTFS010000098.1:0-7795 GCA_964613045.1 uncultured Eubacteriales bacterium | reverse complement strand
AAGCAGGTGTTTCATCCGACTTTTTGCAACATAGGTACTGCCGAGCCTGTTTTTATCAAACTTCTTACCCTCAAACATCACGGAGTGCATTGTTGTCACTGTATCCATGCTGTCAAATTCAATTGCAAGAGAGCACATTTTTCTGAAGCTCTCAATTGCTTTTTTGTTTTCGCCGAGCTTTGCATACCTTACACCGAGATGCCCGTAATTATACATTACGGTACGCCACATTTTGCCGTAGTTGCCGTCATCATAGACGAAATTCAGGAAGTCAAGCTCCTTTTGAAATGCCGACAGCACCCATTCGTCAGAGAAGTTTCTGTTATAGAAAAAGCCGTTGTAATGAAAATAATGGGAATAAACCGTGTTGAGCAATAAGAATTGTTCTTCAAGTGTGTTCATGATGTTTTCGTCTTTTTCGGCACTGTCCTCGGGATAAAAACTGAACATCTCCCGTGAATCTCTCATGTCAGGCATTTCGTTTATAATCTCCTGACACTTCTCCATATACAAACTGTCTTTTTTCAGTTCATAAAGATTTCTGTAATGCTCAATTATGGCTCTTTTTGCTTTGATTCTTATTCTGTCATCGGTGCAGTTTTCCTGAATATTGTTATAGATTGCCTCTACTTCCGATGACACGGCAGATTTGTCTTCCGTGAACCTGACAAGGCAACCGAGATACCTTATAAGAATGCGAAAATCATTAGGGAACTTTTCTTTAAGTCTGTTTATTGTTTCTGTTTTTATTTTTTTATCTGTAAGATTATCATAAGCTTCAAGCTCTTTGATGATTTCTTCTTCATCTTTTGCTCTGTTCACACCGAGAATTTCATCAACGCTCACCTTGAAAAATGATGCAATTTCAGGCAGCATGGTTATGTCGGGATATGTGTCACCACGTTCCCATTTGCTTACGGTCTGAAATGAAACTCCTAAAAACTCGGCAAGCCGTTCCTGTGTGAGATTTTTCTGTTTTCTTAAATTTTTCAGATTTTCGCCGAAGTAAATGTTCATAAAATCACCTTTTAATTTATTCGGTACCGTGATTTAATAATAACCCAATAACAAACACAATTCAATAACGCATATTGAGAGAATTATTCTCCTGATAAGAGAAAGCGAACGCAGAAAAAAATCCCTCTGCGAACAGAGGGATAAACGAATTACTTCTGATAGATTCTCACATAGTCAATGACATATTCTGACTTGTATGTGTCCTTGTCGAGAAGGTCAAGTTCTTCAATTGATGGAATTTCGAGAGAAACGATAACCTCCTCGGGCACTTCAGAAACACCGTTGCCGAATGAAGTACGGCGTGTCTCGACACCGTTGATGTAGAAAATATACTCATCGTCAGTCCATTCAAGACCGTATGTGTTGTATTCATCATAGATGTTGTTGCCGTAGAAAGTGCCGAGCATCAATGACTGGAAGCCTTCCTCCACACCGTCAACACCTGCACAGTGAACTGTCTGTGAAACTGAATTCTTGCCGATTGTTTCATCCCAGCTCATTGATTCAAAAATGTCAATTTCAGCACCGCCGACGCCGCCTTTTGAATATGCTGCGTCATAAGGATGGTCTGCCTGGATCCAGAAAGCTGACCAGAAGCCTGCACCTGCATTTACCTTACAACGAATCTCAAAATAACCCTTGCAATACTGCTCTTTAAGGCTTACCATGCCTGCGTACCAGCCTTCGCCGTATTCGCCGTCTGTCAGATATTCGGCAGTAACGATCATGTTACCGTCTTTAAGTTCAATCTGACTTTCAGCGTTGAAGCCGCCTCTTCTTTTTCCGGAACCTCTGTACTGCCATACATCCGTGTTGAGTGTATCGCCCTCGAATTCATCTTCAAAGACGATGCTGTATCCTGTAAGGTCAAGCTCTTCACCACGGGGAGTTGTAGGAGTATCAAGAAGCACAAGACCGAGCATTTCGAGTATTGCCATGAGTGAAGCACCGAGTTTCTGCATTGAAAATGACGAAAAAAGGTCTTTTATCATTATCATCAACTGTTCAAAACCCCACATCTGACGGGGAGCGAGTTTAAGGACTTCCGTTAAAAAAGTTTCAAGCATAATGTCACCCCTGTAAAATTTTGTTTACAATAAAATTATAATGCCGTGAATTGTAACTGTCAAGCATATTTCTGAAAAAACATAACATTTCAAACGTAAATAGGGTATATTAAATTTAAAGCTATCTGAGGGAGAAAATAATGAAATCTTTTTTATTAGTCATAGATGTTCAGCAGGGATTTATTGATAAAAATACTGTTACGGTAAAAAACCGCATTGATGCCCTTATAAAAAGCGGAATTTTTGACTGTGTTATAGCTTCTGTTTATCAGAATTATGAAGGCAGTCCCATTTCACGGCTGATGGATTGGCATGAAATGACTTCGCCCGATGAACAGAAAATTACGGGAGAAACTGCAAATGCAGATCATTTTATATATAAATCCGAATATTCAGCATTTAATGCTTCGCTTGCTCAAATACTGAAAAATGAAAACGGCGGTGAATTGCCCGAATGCGTTTTTCTTGTGGGAGTTGACACCGAATGCTGTGTGCTTATGACTGCCGCTGATCTGTTTGAAGCAGGGATAAGACCTGTTGTTCTTACTCATTATTGCGGCTCGTCGGGCGGTGATATATCTCATAATGCAGGCATTGTCAGCTTGAAAAGTATTATCGGTGAAAACAATATGCATAATGGAGAAGTGAGTGAAAAAACGATCGGTATGATATTGTCAGCTCACTGAAAACCGGACAGTAAAAAAATCACTTGCGTTAAAAACAAGTGATTTTCATTTTTTTTATTTCAGGATGCTGAAAGTGTTTCTTATTTCATTTACATCACCTGTTGCGATGTAATAGTCGTATTCAAAGGGGGCAAAGCTTTTGAACTCCATATCCTTTACCACTGCAATATATGAGGTGGGATAGTCTTCGTCGGGGTGTTTGCTTGTGGTCTCACCTCTTGCGTATACACCTGTGAGAAATTCCGTTTCATCCGGCACATAAAGACCTATACCGAAGCTGTCTTCAAACTGTCCCGTAAATGCAGCCCAGTTTTCGCTTGATGTGAATTTGGGATAACCTGCATCGGGCCAGAAAATCAGATCATTTTTGTATGTAAGTTCGCTGTTTGTCCAGGGCTCGTCGCCGCCGTAATATACGAAATTGTTAAGGGGCTCGACACAGTAAAATGCAGGTATCTCCTGAGTGGCGACCGTGGGTGTGTAACCTGAAAAATCAACAAAACGGCAGGAAACATGGAGCATTCCGTTTTCAATGGAGTAGTAAGCTTCCATATAAGACGGAGTTATGCCTTCCTTTTCTTTTGCCCAGTCCAGAGGCTGACATTTGATATAGATCGAATCCTCTTCTATCCGCACATCAACGATCTTACTGTTATCATTATACTGGTTACCGCCCTGCACGGGGTTGTATCTCCAGTCATTCTCGCCGTATTTGGCTGATTGATAATTCTCATCTGAGAGTGTACCGTAGTAGGATTGCTGTACAAGTCTGCCCGTGTCATTTCTGTTGATAAGATTGACATTGTTATTTACGGATTTAGCTGAGTAACGCTCGGCAGCATCTGAATCAACATAAATCTTACCGTCAACTTCAACTGCCTGTACATTTGAATCAAGATCTTCGAGATAACTGAGTGCACCGCCCCAGAGGAGATCGACACCGACCTTAAGATTCTGCCCTTGAATATAAATTTCATCATCGGGAATGCTTCTGTTGAAAACCGACATTCCTTTGACCGTGAGTTGTGCCGAATCAGTATCAAGGGGCTCAAACGACACTGATTTTAATGCGTTTGCTTTTGTTCCGCTGAGGCAATTATCGATAAAAGAATAAAAAGTCATATTTTCACCCGGCTCAAGGAAAAATGACTCTGTTTTGACCTTTACGCCTGCACGGTAGCATAAATCACCTTTTATGTATGAATCGGAAGAATAGGAAATGCCGTAATAATTGAACCATGTAAAATAGGTTTCGTCTATGTTTATTGTGATCTTTTCGGTTAAAGTAACAGTGTCGCTGTAGATATTACCGTCTTCCACATTATGGTTTTTATCTGTCGTGAGATAGCTTATAGGGTAGGTAATGAAGCCTAAAATAAATGCGAGAACAATGCATAAGAATTTCATTTTTATCACCTTTTTCAGTATAACATAAAAAAAGCAAAAGTCAACATTCTTATCATTGTTCTCATATTGGGTGGCTTATACTTTACATTCAGAACAAAGTTTGTTCAGGTCAGACATATTAAGGAACAGGTTCGGTCCGATATTTATAACGGTTGCGATGATACTTTTTGCTTTTACTACGCTTCCGGGAAATCTTTTCTGTGTAGATAAGAGCTTCGATCATATTCTCGGAAGAACTCCCGTAAAAAAGTTTATGGCTGTGTATCATATTGTTGCCGCTGCTGTTATCTTTTTAGGTGCAGGTTTAAGTGTCGATCTGCTCCGGGACGTTGCTGACGTTACCATGGGTGTGATGACGCTTATAAATATGCCTGTTATATTGTATCTGAGCAAATACGCAATGAGGGCGTTAAAGGATTGTGATAAGCAACGCAAAGAGTGGAATGAGCCTGTGTTCAAGGCAAAGGATATCGGTCTTCCTCACAAAACGGATTATTGGAAATAATTGATATATCAAAAGAGTCGTTCTGCGGCTCTTTTTCCATTATTATGTGTCTTTATTTTGTCAGAATAATATGTTAGACTATCCATGTATTAAATATACAGGGAGAGATTGTTATGATAGGAAAAGATGTTGAGGTGATCGAATACTCGAAAAGAGTTGATTTCTGGAACTGCATTACTCATCTGATGGGTGCGGTATTGTCCGTTGTTGCCCTTGTTTTGCTTGTTGTGAAAGCTTATGATGCAAGGCATACGGTGGCAGGTATGATATACGGCGTTTCGCTTGTTGCCGTTTATACGATGTCAGCCGTATATCACGGTCTTCCTGCCGGTGAAGTAAAACGAAAGGCAAGACTTGCGGATCATTGCACCGTTCCTGTTCTCATAGCAGGAACGGCTACACCGTGTGCCTTGATAACACTTTTTAATCTTAATGTAATGCACGGAATATTAGTTCTTTTGCTCGCATGGGGCTGCACGCTTTTCGGAATTTTTTCAAAGCTGTTCTTTTTTGAAAAGCTCAAGATCGTTACCGTAGGAGTCTATATATGCTCGGGTGCACTGATGCTGCTGAGTGTGATCCCGTTGATCGATCAGATAAACAAAGATGCATTCGGTGAGATACTTGCAGGGTGTTTATGCTATCTTCTGGGAGCTGTTTTCTGCGGATTGGGAATGAAACTGCCGTGGCTGCATGCCGTTTTTCATGTGTTTGTGCTTTTTGGCAGTATGTTTCATTTTTATGCGATTTATATGTACATGTTCTGATTGAAAAAATAGGATATTTGTGTTACAATGATTCTATAAAAGTCAGAAAGGTGTTTTTTTATAATGAACGTGCTTGTTGTAAACGGAAGCCCGAAAGGCGACTACAGCGTAACTCTTCAGACAAGTAATTATCTTAAGATAAAATTCCCCGAAATCAGCTTTGACGTTATTCATGCCGGTCAGGCAATAAGAAAATATGAGAGGGATTTTTCCGAAGCGGCTGAAAAAATAAATAATGCCGATCTTCTGATATTTTCATATCCCGTATATACATTTATCGCCCCCTGTCAGCTTCACAGATTTATTGAACTGATGAAAGCCTCCGGAATTGATTTTTCGGGAAAAACAGCGACTCAGATAAGCACTTCAAAGCATTTTTATGATGTCACCGCTCATAAATATATTCAGCTTAACTGTGATGATATGGGCATCAGATACATAAAGGGACTTTCTGCCGACATGGAAGACCTTACCACCGAAAAGGGACAGAATGAAGCTGTCAGTTTCTTTAAATATGTTCTGTGGAGCATGGAAAACGGTTATTTTGAAAAGCCCCATGAGAAAAAAGAGGGAATTGTGTCATTATCTGCAACAGCGGCTGAAAACACGGAGAAAACAGTTGAAAAAGAAGTTGTTATAGTTACCGATCTGTGTGAAGATGATGTTCAGCTCAAATCAATGATCGACAGATTCGTTGCCGTTCTTCCGTCAAAGAGCAAAATCGTGAATATCAGAGAATATCCGTTTAAAGGCGGCTGTCTGGGCTGTTTCAATTGTGCGGCTACGGGAAAATGTGTTTATAAAGACGGATTTGACGAATTTCTGAGAAATGAGATACAGTCAGGAGCTTCTATCGTCTATGCGTTTACGGTAAAAGATCATTCAATGGGTTCACGTTTTAAAATGTATGATGACCGTCAGTTCTGTAACGGTCACAGAACTGTTACAATGGGGATGCCGGTAGGATATATTATAAACGGTAATTACTCGAATGAAGAAAATCTTAAAATGATAGTTGAGGGCAGAAGCGAAGTCGGCGGTAATTTTCTTGCAGGTGTCGCAACAAATGAAGCAGATACCGATGCAGATATCGACCGTCTTGCAAAAACTCTTATCTTTGCACTTGAAAATGATCTTGTTCAGCCTTCCAATTTCCTCGGTGTGGGCGGTATGAAGATATTCAGAGATCTTATATATCAGATGCAGGGACTTATGAGAGCCGATCACAGATTCTTTAAGGAACACGGACAGTATGATTTTCCGCAGAGAAAAAAAGGAACTATTGCGGCAATGTATCTTGTAGGCTCTTTGGCAAACAGCAAAAAGATAAAGGCAAAAATGGGTGCAAACATGATGAACGAAGGTATGCTGATGCCTTACAAAAAAGTTCTCAGTGATGCAGAAAAAACGAAATAATACATTTATTATTGATAATTACAATTTTCTTGACAATTTTTTTCGTGTATGATAGTATAAAAATGATGTATGACAGATAAAAACAGACAAAGTGAAAAAATAAGACGAATATTGATAACTGCCGTAATCGTTATTGCCATCTGCCTTTTTTATTATGCGGTAGGGTGTCCGATACGGTGGCTGACGGGAATATGCTGTCCATCCTGCGGAATGACAAGGGCTGCACTTTCGTTGATAACATTGGATATTGAATCCGCTTTTCAATATCATCCTTTAGTATTCTGTCTTCCCGTTGCTGTCCTGCTTTTTATTTTTCGCAAGCATATTGATGGAAAAATATTCGGGATATTTTTTTGGTTGTTTATCGTTGCTTTGCTGATCATATATATTTACAGGATTTTGTCCGGCAGTGAAATAGTTTATGCCGATTTCAGTTCCGGAATTATCTACAGAATTATAAATCACTTTAAAGGGAGTGTTTAAAATGTCAAAAAACAGAATAATTTCCATGGGTGCCGGTGCAAATCTTAACGATATCGTCAACATGACATGTCAGAATCTTACGGCTCAGGGCTATCAGGTTCAGGCTCAGATGCTCAGTCCTGTTAATGCGATCGTTACTGTCGGCAAGGATCGTGACGGCTTTAAGAACTTCATGGGTCTTGGCGTTGAGTCAAAGGTCAATCTTACAGTAATGAACAATACACAGCTTTCCATGACTGTTGACAGCGAGTGGACAAATAAGATCATTGCTCTTGCAGTAGGTTGGTTTCTTTGCCTTATTCCTTTTATTACAGGTCTTATCGGTTGTGTAAATCAGTCAAGTCTTCCCGATAAGATAATGGATGCATTTACCGGTTCTGCTGCAAGCATGAATCAGGGCGGTTTTCAGAACTTTAACAATCAGCCTCCCTACAGCGGTCAATAAAT
>CAZTFS010000097.1:0-7835 GCA_964613045.1 uncultured Eubacteriales bacterium | reverse complement strand
TCAAAAACAGGCATTTCTGCAGACGGTTCGGGATCGAACATCGGCGGTTCATCAATATAATCAGCACTGTCATCCTCAAATTCGAGCGTGTGGAGATCAACAACAGGTTTTTGCTCCTCCTGTTTTTCCTTTGCAGCAGCACTGACAGGGGGGGGATCGTTTGTTGCCGTTTTTATTAAGACAGCACCATTCTGCAGATCTTTAACTTTTTTTTCGAGTTCGGCAATTCTTGAAAACAGTGAAGCTACATCTGTTGACGACTGAGGTGAGCATATTTTAATAATAGCCATTTCAGTTTCAATTCTTCTGTTCTGAGTGACTTTAATGGATGCAATTGCTGATGAAAGAATATTCATTACGGAAAGAATTTCTTCAACAGTAAATTTATTTGCCAGCTTTCTCAGTTCTTCAATTTCTTCATTTGTAGATATAAGAATATCTTCCGGTTTCCTGACAGATTTGATGATGAGCAGACTTCTGAAATGATTTGTCAATTCAGTGCACAATCTTTCTGTATCACAGGACGAATTATGAAGCTCATCAATAATGCTGAGAGCTTTTGATGTATCTTTATTTATAAATGCTTCCGAGAGAGCAAAGAGATGAGATTTGCTCATAATACCTGCTGCATCAGAAACTACGTCAACATCAATATTTTCGGATATGCTCAGACATCTGTCCAGAACGGACAACGCATCACGCATACCACCGTCAGCAATTCTGGCTATAAGTACGGCAGCATCGTCAGAAACAGTTACTTTTTCATTTTTGCAGACATATTTAAGTCTTGAAACTATTGCATCAACAGAAATTCGTCTGAAATCAAATCTTTGACATCTTGAAAGAATGGTTGACGGAAGCTTTTGCACTTCAGTTGTTGCAAGAATGAAAACTATGTGTGCAGGTGGCTCTTCAAGTGTTTTAAGAAGAGCATTAAATGCTTCAATAGTCAGCATGTGAACTTCGTCAATTATATAGACCCTGTATTTTGTCTGTGCAGGTGTAAATGCAGATTCTTCACGAAGAGCACGGATATCATCAATACCACGATTGCTGGCAGCGTCAATTTCGACAACATCCAAAACTGAACCGTTATCTATGCCTTTACAGATATCACACTCATTACATGGGTTTCCGTTGACGGGATGCAAACAATTGATTGCTTTTGAAAGTATTTTTGCACATGAAGTTTTACCCGTACCTCTTGATCCCGTAAACAGGTAGGCATGGGCAAGTCTTGATTCTCTGACTTCATTCATCAGAGTTTCTGTTATATGAGGCTGACCTGAAACATCGGAAAATGTCTGTGGTCTCCATTTTCTGTATAATACTCTATACAATTCTATAAAACTCCTGACAGATATTAAAAAAGGAGTTCAACCTCGGTCACACGGCGTGCAGGCGAACTGTATCGCACGGGCAGACCGCTTAATGCTGCTCGGTTCCCCGCCTGACATGGTTCACAGCGCTCCGTCGCACAGGACCAACACGCCGCATGACAGAAATTGAACTCTCAATTACTTTAAGTATTATAATATATTTTTTCAATAAAGGCAATAGGAAAATTAAAAAAAATTAATATTTTTCTATGTAAGCTCCTCTCGGAGCTTTTGCTTAGTTTTTAGGCTGTTCGTCTCGGTTGCTGTTTTCCTGTTGTACGTTGTTCTGAGGCTGATTACTGTTTTTGTTTTCAGCCTTTTTTTTCTTTTTCTGATTATCCTTGTTTTTTGCCATTATTCAGCTTCATCCTTTCAATATGAGATAATGATATTATTGTCAAAAAGAAAATAATGTATACATTTTTATAATTTGTTATTGTATTTTTTTGAACATTATGTTAAAATAAACAGGATTACAGAAAAAGAAAGGTGATAAAATGAAACTCAATGATATTCCGCTGCTTCATAAGCTTTACGGAACGACTCCCGGACAGGGTGTCCAGCCTAAAGAAGCTCTTGCATACGGTGTTGCAGGTTTCGGTCAAAATTTCATCTGTACGATTATCGGTTCATACCTTACCGTATTTATGACAGATGCTTTACTTTTCGGTTCAAGCGATTTTATGCTTGGCACTGTTCAGGGCACAATGGCTGTTGCATTCCTTATGCTTGGCGTACGAGTATTTGATGCCCTCAATGATCCTATTATGGGATCGATTGTTGACAAAACACGAACAAAGTGGGGTAAGTGCAGACCCTATCTTAAGTGGATGGCTATTCCTATCGGTATTATGACCATACTTTGTTTTCTTCCTGTTTATCAGGCTAAGTCTGTAGGTGCATTTATCGGCATTGCATGCGTATACCTTGTTTGGTCCGTTGTTTATACTATTGTCGATGTTCCTTACTGGGGAATGTCTACATGTATGACAAATAATACTGAGACAAGAGCTAATATGCTTACAATAACCCGTCTTCTTTGCACACTTGGTGCCGGTATTGTTACTGTCTTTGTACCTATTATAACATCAGCAGTTACGGCAAAATACAAAACTGAGGCAGGTACTGTTGATCCTATATACAACTTAGAAAACGCAAACACTCTTAAATGGACATACTTCATTTGTGCTCTTGTTCTTGTTCTTGTTGCAATGCCTATGTTCTTTGTCGGATTCAAGCACACAAGAGAGCGTTTTACATCTAATGAAGAAGCTCCTTCTCTTGGTCATAATCTTTCACTTTTATTTAAGAATAAAGAACTTCTTCTTGTAGTTATTTCGGGTGTACTTGGCGGTGCAAGAACTGTTTACACATTCACAGGCGGACTTTACTTTGCCAAATATGTGCTTAATAATGAGGGGTTATACAGCCTTATTACCCTTCTTGTTGTTCCCGGCGGTCTTGTTGCATCGTTGCTTGTTCCCTGGATGGCAAAGAAGTTTACAAAGAAATGGGCTTACATTATAGTTCACCTTATGGGCGGCGTTGTAATGTTTGCAATGTATTTCATCGGCTATGATGAACCGTGGAAGCTTGTTGTCTGTGCTGTAGGTCTTGTTCTTCTTGGAATTCCTCAGGGTGTTAACAATATCATAACTTATGCTATGATCGGTGATACTGTTGACTATCTTGAATGGAAAACCGGTGAAAGAGGCGAGGGTATCTGCTTTGCCATGCAGACTCTTATCAATAAGATCGGTATGGCAGTCGGTGCATTCGTTGGTGTTCTTGCTTATTATGTTGCAGGTATCAATCCCGATGCTGCAAACGGTGTATTCATTACTGAAGAGGGAAAGACTATCCTTTGGAATATGCTCGTTCTTTCAGGTGCATTAAGCATGGTTCTTACATGTGTTCCCATGTTCTTCTATAAGCTCACAGAAAAACGTCAGAAGGAAATGGTTGCTGAAATTGCTGAAAGAAAAAAAGCTGCAGGTTTTGAAGTCGAAAGCTCAACAGCTGAATAATTGAATAAAAATAATCAGCCGGTACATTAATTTGTATCGGCTGAGTTTATTTTAAAGATTGTCTTCCGTAATTTCAAATGCAATTCTTTTTAAATCATCAATATTTTCAATAGCAGATAATTGTCTTCTGTATTCCGCCGCCCCTCTTAATCCTTTTGTATACCACAATGCGTGTTTTCTTGCTTCTCGCATACCGATCCTGTAACCACGCTCAACGCATAGATTTTCAATATGCTGAATCATTATAAGCATTTTTTGTGATACGGGAGGTTCAGGAATAATATTTCCCGTTTTTATGTATGCAGATATCTGCTGAAACAGCCAAGGACAGCCTAATGCACCTCTGCCTACCATTACAAGATCGCATCCGGTTTCTTCGTACATTTTTGCGGCGGAAAAAATATCGTCAATATCGCCGTTGCCGATTACGGGAACCGTCAGTGCATTTTTAACTTGTCTGATAATATCAAAATTTATCGGCGGTGCATACATCTGTTCTTTAGTTCTTCCGTGAACAGTTATTGCAGCTGCCCCGTTGTCTTCGGCGATTTTTGCCATTTCAACAGCGTTTAAGTTATCACTGTCCCAACCGCTTCGTATTTTGACAGTGACAGGGACATTAACAGCGTTGACAACTGCTTTTACTATCTTACCTGCAAGCTCTGGAGTTTTCATTAATGCACTTCCTGCACCGCCCTTTATTATTTTGGGAGCAGGACATCCCATGTTTATATCAATAATATCCGGCTTCATCTTAAGAGCAGATACTGCCGCTTGAGCCATTATTTCGGGTTCAGTTCCGAAGATCTGAATTGCAGACGGATGTTCATCTGCTGCTAATTCCATTAATTCGTTGGATTTTTTATCACCCATTGAAACACCTTTTGCACTTACCATTTCACCAACAGTATAAGCAGCACCGAAATCTTTACATAATGTTCTGAATGTTTTATCAGTTACGCCTGCCATTGGTGCTAAAGCCGCAGTTTTATCTATTTCAACATTACCGATTTTCATTAAAATTTAACCTCATAAAATTATTTAAAACATTTTATCACATTTTTTTATAAATTGCATTACTTTTTCTGAAAAATATGCTATACTATTTTAAAATGTCTATTTATGCGTTTGCAGAAGGGAAAAATTCGGATGAAATTACTTGTTCTTGACGGTAACAGTATCCTCAACAGAGCTTTTTACGGAATAAAGCTTCTTACTACAAAAGACGGCAGATTTACAAATGCCGTATACGGATTTATAAATATACTTTTTTCTCTGAAAGAATCATATAAGCCTGATGCAGTTGCAGTAACTTTTGATGTTAAAGCACCTACATTCAGACATAAGTTGTATGATGAGTATAAGGGAAACAGAAAAGGCATGCCCGAAGAGTTGGCACAACAATTGCCCGTTCTCAAGGAGTTGCTTCGTGCAATGGGGTATAAGCTTATTGAATGCGAAGGCTGGGAAGCCGATGATATAATCGGTACACTTGCCAAAAGTTGTAATAAAGACGATTTCTGTTATATTGCAACAGGTGACAGGGATTCGCTCCAATTGGTTGACAGTAATGTAAATGTTCTTCTTGCGTCACCTAAAGCGGGAAAAACAGAGACAATAATATACGATACCGTCAGAATTAACGATGACAAAGGTGTAGAGCCGCTTAAACTGATTGAAGTCAAGGCACTCATGGGTGACAGCTCCGATAATATTCCCGGTGTTGCGGGAATCGGCGAAAAAACTGCAACAGATCTGATTAAAAAATTCAGTTCCATAGATTATATTTATGAAAATATTGATACTATTGAAGTTACAAACGGAGTAAGAAATAAACTTATTAACGGAAAAGATATGGCATTTCTCAGCCGTATCCTCGGCACTATAAGAACTGATGCTCCTGTTGATACTGATTATTCTGCATATATTCAGTCGCCGATGGACGAGCAGACAACAAAATCGATCCTTACTGAGCTTGAAATGAATAAATTCATTGAAAAACTCGGTCTTAAAGATGTGGTTATAACAAACTCCGAAGCAGTTTCTGTCAGATGTGAGATAAAAACAATGTCTGCAGATGAAATAATATCACACGCTGATTCTGACAAAGATATATATTTTATCTGCAATGACACATATACAAAAGCTTATGTAGCTTTTAATAATTTTGTTACTGAAATTGACTTTAATGAGATAATCACCATACTGTCAGATGAGAGTATAAAAAAGTATACTTTTGATTCAAAATCTCTTTATGCGTATGCGGTCAAAAATGATTTTAAGGTCAAGAATATTGCTTTTGATGTGCTTCTTGCGGCGTATCTTCTCAATCCGAATTCATCTGATTACTCAATACATTCTCTCTCTGACAGCTACAGAATATCTGTAGATATTGATACCGATAATGAATATATCCGTTCTTGTGCACTGCTTCGAGAGCTGACTGTGAAGCTCAGTGAAGATATTGATGCATTTGATGAAACGTACCTTCTTCATGAGATCGAAATTCCGCTTGCGGAAGTACTTGCCAATATGGAATACGACGGTTTTAAGGTTGATTTTGCAGGCATTCATGAGTTTGGCTTGATGCTTGAGAATAAACTGAATGAATTGATCGATTCTATCTATAATTATGCCGGAGAAGAATTCAATCTGAATTCGCCGAAACAACTTGGTGTTGTTCTTTTTGAAAAATTAAATCTTCCTGTTAAAAAGAAGACAAAAACCGGTTATTCCACAAACGCCGAAGTTCTTGAAAGTCTTCATGATGAGCATCCTATAATACCCGCTATTCTTGAATACAGAACTATTCAGAAATTAAAATCAACATATTGCGACGGATTGCTAAAAGTAATATCCGCTGACGGCAGGATACATTCTACATTTCAGCAAACGGAAACAAGAACAGGCAGATTGTCATCTACTGAACCAAATCTGCAGAATATTCCTGTCAGACAGGAATTAGGCAGGGAGTTGCGTAAATTCTTTACTTGTGATGAAGGAAATGTGCTTATTGATGCTGACTATTCACAGATTGAATTACGTGTACTGGCTGCAATTGCTGATGATGAAAATATGATAACTGCATTCAACAACGGTGATGATATACACGCTATAACAGCTTCCCAAGTCTTTAATCTGCCGTTAGAGATGGTTACACCGTTGATGAGAAGCCGTGCAAAAGCGGTCAATTTCGGTATTGTTTACGGCATCGGTGCTTTTTCGTTAGGTAAAGATATCGGAGTACCTGTTTATGAGGCAAAAAAATACATTCAGTCCTACCTCGAACACTATTCAGGTGTAAATAAATACATGGAAACAATCGTAGCAGCGGCAAAACAGGATGGTTTTGTTAAAACACTTTTTAACAGAAGAAGGTATCTTCCAGAGATCAATGCATCTAATGCTATTCAGCGTTCTTTTGGTGAACGTGTTGCTCGTAATATGCCTATTCAGGGTACAGCAGCCGACATTATTAAGATCGCTATGGTAAAAGTTTTTAATAGACTGCGTGACGAGAATATGAAATCGAGACTTATAATGCAGGTACATGACGAACTTATTATTGAAGCACCGGAAAACGAATCCGGAAAAGCTCTTGCTATTCTCAAAGAAGAAATGGAAAATGCTGTTGATATGACAGTCAAAATGTCTGCTGAAGCACACTCGGGAAAAACATGGTATGACGCAAAGGGTTGATAAAATGAATATTGTTTTTGTCTGTACGGGGAATACGTGCAGAAGCCCGATGGCTGAAGCAATTTTCAGAGAGAAAACAAAAGAATTTGCAAATAATCTGAATATAATAAGTTGCGGTCTTGGTTCGATGCCCGGTGATACTGCGAGTGAGAATGCAATAAGAGTTATGGCTGAGCGAAATATTGATATTTCTTCCCACAGATCAAGACAGATAAATCAATATATTATTGAAGAAGCTGATTATATTATCTGTCTTGCATTATCTCATTACAGATTTCTTGAGCAAACAGCAGGGGAAAAACTGATTCTTCTCGGTGAGGGTATATCTGATCCGTATTTGGGTGATTTATCTGTATACCGGGATTGTGCAAACAGTATTGAAAATGCTATTGAAAAGCTTCTTGCTTCCGATATTTTTATTGATGTAAAAAAATTTTCCTTATCGGATATTGATGGTGCAGTTAAAATCGAATCTAAATACTTTTCTGAACCATGGAGCAGAGATGCATTTTTTTCTCAGACTGAAAAAAAATACTCAGTTTCTTTTGCGGCACATTATCTCGGAAAAACGATAGGTTATATCTGTTGCGATGATATCAGCGGTGAAGTGTTTGTCGGAACGGTGGCAGTCGCTGAAGAATTCCGAAGACGATATGTGGGCAAAAAATTAATTGACTCTGTTATTAATTACTGTTTGGAAAATAATTCAGAAATGCTTACACTTGAAGTT
>CAZTFS010000096.1:0-8052 GCA_964613045.1 uncultured Eubacteriales bacterium | reverse complement strand
GAAATGATAAACGGCAAGGCAAAGCTTACCCGTGAGGATTACTGTGACGGTCTCGGCGACTGTCTCCCGGCATGCCCTGTCGATGCGATAACATTTGAGGAACGTGAAGCCCCCGAATACAACGAAGAAGCTGTACGTCAGTCAAAAATGAAGAAAACCGCCGATAAACTCCCCTGCGGATGTCCCGGAAGTAACGCAAAAGCCATAAGACGTGAAGCTGCTCCCGTCAGAACAACAGCTGTTTCAAGTCAGCTTTCTCAGTGGCCCTGTCAGATAAAGCTTGTCCCTGTGAACGCTCCCTACTTTGACGATGCAAATCTGCTTGTAGCCGCCGACTGTACTGCTTTTGCATACGGAAACTTCCACAGCGAATTTATCCGTAACCATATAACACTTATCGGTTGTCCCAAGCTTGATGAGGGAGATTATGCCGATAAGCTTACGCAGATAATTGCGAATAATAATATCAAAAGTGTAAAAATCGTCCGAATGGAAGTTCCCTGCTGCGGAGGTATCGAAAACGCAGTAAAACGTGCTTTACAGGCAAGCGGAAAATTCATTCCGTGGCAGGTCGTAACGATTTCAACGGACGGAAGAATAACAGATTGATAAATGGAGATATGAAAGATGAAAATTACAAACGATATCAGATACGTAGGCGTCAACGACCGTGAAATTGACCTTTTCGAGGGACAGTACATCGTTCCGAACGGAATGGCTTACAATTCGTATGTTATCCTGGACGAAAAAATTGCAGTTATGGATTCTGTTGATGCCCGTTTCACCCGAGAATGGCTCGATAACATCAGCAATGTTGTCGGCGAAAGACAGCCGGACTACCTTATAGTTCAGCACATGGAACCCGACCATTCTGCTAATATCGTTAGCTTTATCAATAACTACCCGAATGCTAAGATCGTGGCTTCATCAAAAGCTTTCGTGATGATGAAGAACTTTTTCGGCACTGATTTCAAGGATAAGCAGATCGTTGCAGGTGAAGGCGATACTCTCGATCTGGGCAAGCACGTTCTGACCTTTGTAACAGCCCCGATGGTACACTGGCCCGAGGTTATCGTCACCTATGACAGCACAGACAAAGTCTTGTTCTCTGCTGACGGCTTCGGTAAGTTCGGTGCGTCGGATGCTGAAGAAGACTGGGCTTGTGAGGCAAGACGCTACTATATCGGAATCGTCGGTAAATACGGCGATCAGGTACAGTCTCTTCTGAAAAAGGCATCAAACCTTGATATTGAGATCATCTGTCCTCTTCACGGTCCTGTTCTGAATGAAAATCTCGGCTACTACATCAATCTTTATGATATCTGGTCAAGCTACCGTCCCGAAGAAGAAGGTGTGGTTATTGCATATACTTCAATTTACGGTAATACTAAAAAGGCAGTCATGCTTCTCGCTGAGAAACTCAGGGAAAAAGGCTGTCCTAAGGTAGTTGTCAATGATCTTGCACGCTGTGATATGGCAGAAGCTGTTGAAGACGCCTTCCGTTACAGCAAAATGGTTCTTGCAACAACAACCTACAACGGTGATATTTTCCCCTGCATGCGTTCATTTATTGATGCTCTGACCGAAAGAAATTACCGCAACAGAACTGTAGCTTTCATTGAAAACGGAAGCTGGGGTCCCGTCGCCGCAAGAAAAATGAAAGGCATGCTCGAAAACAGCAAAGAGCTCACCTTTACGGACACAACAGTCAAGATCTTATCTGCTCTCAACGACGAAAGCACTGCACAGACAAATGCACTTGCAGACGAATTGATATGATCGAAGAATAACAAACAACAAACAACAGACAGCAGACACGTTCTGCTGTTTTTTCTTTAAAATCAATATTGCCATTTTCAGTCCGATATGTTACAATCGAATTGTAAGAAGGGAGCGTTTGTTATGGATAACGATAACAACAATAATATACAGAATGAAATTACCGAAAACGAGCGGTACACTTTTTGTTATACACCCGACGAATACAAAGAGATATTCAAGCTCAGCACAAAAAAAGCAAAAAGCAATTCAATAGTGCTGATAATTTTATTTTTAATAACCGCAATTGCTCTTATTGTACAATATGAAATCACATTCGGCACATTTATGATCTTGTTTGCGTTGATATTCGCTGTTTTACAGATACACAGATTCGGTGAGGCAAAAAGAAAATCGAATGAAATTCACAACCGAGGGAAAGAAGATATTGACATTTAAAGATCGGAATTGAAATTCCTGCGGCGGATTACTGTGTATTCTACAACGAGGACTATTCTGACGACAATGAAAACATTAAGATCATCTGTGAATCATATTTCGGATATTATTATGATACCACAGATTATGATTTCGGTACTGCAATCAGCGGAAATGCCGTTTGGCTTGATGAAATACCCGATGAATTTATTGATGTAATTCCCACACCGATTGATGTAATTCCCACACCGGAATATTATTCAGACGCTGACTATGTAATACTTTATAATTCAGACACGGGCGAGATCAACAAAGTGCCCACAGAAAACGGCGAACACAGACTCGTATTGCTGACTTTTTATGACTATGATTATGCATGTGAAATTGCTATAACTGAATACACAATTACCCTGTAAATTGAAGCACGCTGCCATTTCGCCGGCAGCGTGCTTTTTTAATGTTAATTAACTTACATAAGTGAAAAGTAAAGTGCCTTGATCTCCTCTACTGAAGTATCTCTGGGATTACCCGGACGGCATGCATCGTCGAAAGCTGACTGACTCAGGAAATCAACGTCTTCGGGCTTTACGATATCCTTAAGATCGGCAGGAATGCCTACATCAGCACTAAGCTTCTTAACTGCATCTATTGCAGCTTTTCTTGCATCTTCGAGTGTCATTTCGTCAACACCATCAACACCCATTGCCTTTGCGATATCTCTGTATTTTTCGCCTGTTTCGGGTGCGTTATATTCCATTACAGAGGGAAGAATAATAGCATTTGCAACACCGTGAGGCGTATCGTAAAGAGCACCGAGAGGATGTGCCATTGAATGAACGATACCGAGACCTACATTCGAGAAGCCCATACCTGCGATGTACTGACCGAGAGCCATACCCTCTCTGCCCTCAGCAGTGTTCTCAACTGCACCTCTGAGAGACTTTGCAATTATCTCAATAGCCTTAATATGGAACATGTCACTCATTTCCCATGCACCCTTTGTTATATAGCCTTCAATTGCATGAGTAAGTGCATCCATACCTGTAGCGGCTGTAAGTCCCTTGGGCATTGAAGCCATCATGTCGGGATCAACAACTGCAACAACGGGAATATCATGAACGTCAACACAGACCATCTTACGGTTTTTAGCAGTGTCCGTGATAACATAGTTGATGGTAACTTCGGCTGCCGTACCTGCTGTTGTGGGAACTGCGATAATGGGTACGCACTTATTCTTTGTGGGTGCAACACCTTCAAGTGATACAACATCTGCAAATTCGGGATTTGTGATAATAATACCGATTGCCTTTGCTGTGTCCATTGATGAACCGCCGCCGATAGCAACTATACAATCAGCTTCGGAAGCCTTGAATGCCTCAACGCCTGACTGAACATTCTCAACAGTGGGATTTGCCTTTATCTGATCGAAAACAGCGTAAGGAATTGCCGCCGCATCAAGAATATCTGTTACTTTCTTTGTAACGCCGAACTTGATAAGGTCGGGGTCTGAACACACAAATGCTTTTTTGAATGCTCTGCTCTTGATCTCATCAGCAATTGAGGCAATTGCACCTTTACCGTGATAACTTGTTTCATTAAGTACGAATCTGTTTGCCATAAAAAGAGTCTCCTTTTATTTTTGTTAAATATTATGATAAGCACAAAGCTTAAAAAATGATTGATTTACACGAGATTGTTATTTCTGTGTCAATTATAATACTAACACACTGTTTTATTATTACTTTTTAGAATTATATTGTTATTTTATAACAATTTTCAATCAAACACGACAAAAATATTATTGACAATACCCAATTAATGTGTTATATTCAAAATATCTTAACAGAAAAGGAAGATTTGTATGAAAACACGTAAAAAACTTCTGTGTATACTCATTTCCATCGTGTTCTGTTGTGTAATGATCAGTCTCGGTGCAAGTGCAGAGGCTGAGCCCACATCAGATGCTGTTGCAACAGAAACGGCAGCTACGGAAGAATCAGCTCTTAATGTCTACGAAGATGATTGTCCCGATTGTGACGGTGAGGGGTCATGTTACGAATGCGAAGATTGCGGATATACAGGCATTTGCGAAACCTGTGAAGGTACAGGCGTTATAGATGTCAGAGATTCGGCTTCAAGCGAATATTTCGCTAAATTCTGGGCTCTTATTCCTCCCATTATCGCTATCGCACTGGCTCTTATCACAAAAGAAGTTTATTCCTCACTCTTTGTAGGTATTGTTGTGGGCGGTCTTCTTTCCGCAAACCTGTTCAAATCAGGCTTCAGCATTACAGGTGCTATGGACTACATTATCAGTGACGGTCTTATAAGTGCAGTATCAGACAGTGCAGGCATTTTCATTTTCCTTGTATTCCTCGGCATTCTTGTGGCTCTTATCAATAAGTCCGGCGGTTCAAGGGCTTTCGGCAACTGGGCTGTAAAGCATATCAAATCAAGAGCCGGTGCAATGTTTGCAACTTTTGTTCTCGGCGTTCTTATCTTTATCGACGACTACTTCAACTGTCTCACGGTAGGCTCTGTTATGAGACCCGTTACCGATTCTCACAACGTTTCAAGAGCAAAGCTTGCATATCTTATTGATGCAACGGCAGCTCCCGTTTGTATGATCGCTCCCATTTCTTCATGGGCTGCGGCAGTAGCTTCTTATGCCGAAGACGGTCAGGGGCTCAAGCTCTTTATTCAGGCTATCCCCTATAACTACTATTCACTTCTTACATTTGTATTCATCATCGCTATCGTTTTCCTTAAAATTGATTACGGTCCGATGAAGCTTCACGAAATGAACGCTGTTCTCAACGGCGATCTCTATACATCAGGTGAAAGAGTTGACAACGCTGATGAAGAACAGGGCAATCCCAAGGGTAAGGTTATAGATCTTATACTTCCCGTTGTAATTCTTATCATTACATGTGTATTCGCACTCGTTTACAACGGCGGAATTTTTGACGGTAGCAATTTCATCGACGCATTCTCAAACACAGATGCAACAGTAGGTCTTCCCTGGGGCGGTCTGATAGCACTTATCATAACAATAATCTACCTTATCTGCAGAAGAGTTATCTCTTTCAAGGAAGCAATGGAGTGCATCCCCGAAGGCTTCAAGGCAATGGTTCCCGCTATCATAATACTCACATTTGCAACAGCACTTAAGAACATGACCGGTCTTCTCGGTGCAAAATACTTTGTTGCTGACCTTATGAACGGTGCTGCGGCAGGTCTTGCAAGCTTCCTTCCTGCTATCATCTTCCTTGTTGCATGCGGTCTTTCATTTGCAACAGGTACATCATGGGGTACATTCGGCATCCTTATTCCCATCGTTACGGCTATCTTCCCTGCAGACACAAAGCTCCTTATAATCGGCATTTCAGCTTGTCTTGCAGGTGCTGTCTGCGGTGACCACTGCTCCCCCATTTCAGATACGACCATCATGTCTTCCGCAGGTGCCCAGTGTGACCATATCAACCACGTCAACACTCAGTTACCTTATGCAATAACAGTTGCTGCGATCTCATTTATCTGCTATGTTATCGCAGGCTTTGTACAGAATGCGGTCATCATGCTGGCTATCGGTGCAGTTCTGACACTCGGAACGGTGCTTATTATCAAAGCTATCACAGGAAAAAAAGACGTAAAGAAATAAATTATTCTGAAATCTGTAATAAGAGCTGCATCACACTGATGCGGCTCTTTTTTTCATATTTTGCAAGAAAAAAGGTGCTGCCGCAATGACAGCACCGTATTTCAATTCAGCAGCTTGCAAGAGCTTTGATATATCTCTTGAAGAATGCAAGTGCATCGGGGAATGATGCAAGCTCGATTCTTTCGTTTGTACCGTGTGTGGTTGTAAGCAGATTTGTGGGAAGCATGAAGGGAGAATATCTGTAAACATTATCACAGATATTCTGATAATTTCTTGCATCCGTACCGCCCATAACAAGGTAAGGTGCGGCAACGTTCTTGTTATTCATTCTGTAGCAGATGTCCTCAATCGCCTTGAATGCTCTTGAGTCTGTGGGAGAAATGTTTGAAGGCTCCTGACCGCCGATAAGCTCAATTTCAACATTCTTATTCTTAATGACCTTCTGCAGATGTGTCTTGATATCTGCAATCGTCATACCGGGCATGATTCTGAAGTTTACTGCAATAGATGCCTTCTGAGGAAGAACATTAGCCTGAGGACTGCCCTGTGCCATTGTGACGGCAGTTGTTGTTCTTACAAATGAAGCTGCAGCAGGAATGTTTGACATTACAACTTTAAGTGCAGGCTTGAGATATTTTGCATTACAAAGCACATTTCTTGCAAGGAATGAAGTATTTCTGCCGACCCTGTCAAGAATGCCGTCAACAACCTCTGTGATTTCAGATTTGAACTGATTATTTTCAATATCCTTAATAACGTCAGCCATCTGACCGAGAGCAGTGTGTTTGGGAGGTGTTGAGGAGTGACCGCCCTTTGCCGAAATGCTTATCTGATAATCACAATAGCCCTTTTCGGCAATACCGATACCGGCAAGGTTCTTATCTATAATTCCGGGAACCTTGATGGGAAGAATTGCACCGCCTTCATCAAGAACACTGTCAAGTCTTACTCCACGGCTCTCAAGAAGTGCTGAAATTTTCTTTGCACCGTTGTTTGGAGAAGCAACAACCTCCTCATTATGACCGAAGCAAAGATAAACAGTTCTTTCCGGCTCAAAACCGTCCTCAAGAAGTGTCTCTACGGACTCAAAAACTGCAACGACGTGGTTTTTCATGTCAACCGAGCCTCTGCCCCAGAGATAACCGTCAGCAATATCACCGCTAAAGGGCTCATGCTCCCAATCCTGCTCTGTACCAGCCGAAATGGGAACAACGTCCTGATGACCTAAAAGTGCAATAGGTTCAAGGTCGGGATTTTTACCTTCCCATGTATAAAGAAGACTTGCCTTGCCGACAATTTCCTTTTTGAGTGTCTTATGAATAAGAGGATATCTCTCCTCAAAGAGCTTGTGAAGAGCGTCAAATTGGCTCCAGTCAACCTTATCCTCATCAACATTTGAAATTGTCTTGATTTTTATTGCATCTGAAAGATTCTGAGTATATCTTTCGACATTTACTCTTTCTTCGGGAAGAGGTTCACTTACTCTTTCGGGAGGAGTGAACTTTTTTGCTTTAATAAGGTTTGCGGCAACGGCTGAACCAACTGCTGCAACGGCAATGCCTGCCTTGACTTTTTTATCCATTAACATCGTGACTCCTTACTTTAGTTTAACACTATATAATGATACCACTCCACGACAAAAAAATCAATAAATTATGGTATTTATTTTTCGAAATAATTGTAAACCTCTTAGAAATTGTGCTTAATACTTGACATCAAATCAACAAAGTTATATTATATATAATGTATTTTAATGTAAAAACGGAGGACAATATGGGTTACACTATTGCAGAAAAACTTATAAAAACTCATCTTGTTGAGGGTGAAATGGTAAAAGGTACTGAGATAGGTCTCAGAATCGATCAGACTCTTACACAGGATGCTACGGGAACTATGGCATATCTTCAGTTTGAAGCCATGGGTATTGAAAGAGTAAAAACAGAGCTTTCTGTTGCATACATCGATCATAACACACTTCAGAACGGCTTTGAAAACGCAGATGACCACAGATTTATCCAGACAGTTGCAAAAAAAAGAGGTATCCGTTTCTCAAGACCCGGCAACGGTATCTGCCATCAGGTTCATCTTGAAAGATTCGGCAAGCCCGGAAAAACACTTTTAGGTTCTGACAGCCATACTCCCACAGGCGGCGGTATCGGAATGCTTGCTATGGGTGCAGGCGGTCTTGATGTTGC
>CAZTFS010000095.1:0-8136 GCA_964613045.1 uncultured Eubacteriales bacterium | reverse complement strand
AGATGGTTGAGTTTGCAGAGCTTATGGTTGACACGGTTGCTTCCGCAGACTGGGCATTTTTCGCAAAAAACGGTAATGACACAACTCAGGCTGCTATCATGTGTGCACGTTATCATACACATAAGAAAAAGATCATCTTCGTAAACGGCTTCTACCACGGCGTTTCAATGTGGACGCAGAAGCTTGACTATCCGGGTGTTCTCCCCGAAGACGTTGCTAACAACCTTTATGTTGACTGGAACGACATTCCCGCACTTGAGAAACTCATTGCCGAGAACGAGGGCGAGATCGCAGCATTTATCGCAACACCATATATGCACGGCAATTTCCTTGATAACGAAACTCCCGAAGCAAACTACTGGCAGAAAGTCAGAAAACTCTGTACCGAAAAAGGTATTGTCCTTATCGTGGACGATGTCCGATGCGGTTTCAGACTTGATCTTGCAGGTTCAGACCATTATTACGGTTTTGAGGCTGATATGATCTGCTTCTGTAAAGCTCTTGCAAACGGCTGGAACGTTTCATGTCTTTGCGGTAAGGATTTCCTTAAGAGCTCCATGAGCGGTCTTTCATACACAGGCAGCTACTGGATGAGTGCAGTTCCCTTTGCCGCAGGTATTGCTTGTATTGAAAAAATGAAAAAGCTTGATACTCCGACGCTTTTCAGAAAGCTGGGAACTCAGCTTACAGACGGTCTTAAAGCTGCTGCTGCAAACAACGGATTTGATCTCGTTGTTTCGGGTGAGCCTGCACTGTTCTACCTTAGAATTGCAAATGATGACAGCCTGTTCCTTCATCAGGATTGGGTACAGGAAATGGTTCACAGAGGAATTTTCATCACAAGCCATCACAACCATTTCATCAATGCATCTCTTACGGAAGACGACATCAAATACACTTGTGAAGTAGCTGACGAAGCCTTCAAAGCTGTAAGAAAACGTCACCCGGAAGCATTCTGATCACACTAAAAAGAAATTTAATTGTACATTGTAAATTGTACATTGTAAATTGATAAAAATGAATGGAGGAAAAATTTATGCCACTTTCAAAATCTGAATGGCTTGCCCTTGAAAAAAAGGCTCATGAGCTCCGACTCCTCACCCTTGATACCACTCATTGGGCAGGAAGCGGACATATCGGCGGCGGTATGAGTGCTCTCGATGTTATGACTGTGCTTTATCATAAGTACATGAAAATTGATGTTCAAAATCCCCTGTGGGAAGACAGAGACAGATTCATTCTTTCCAAGGGTCATGTCGGCATCGCTTATGCTCCCCTGCTTTGCGACCTTGGTTTCAACGACAAGGAAATGCTCAAGACATTCAACCTTTCCAATTCAAAAATGGGTATGCACCTGGACTCAAACAAAATTGTCGGTGTTGATGCATCAACAGGTTCTCTCGGTCACGGCATGTCCATTGCTGTAGGTACAGCTCTTGCTGCAAAAGTTCTCGGTAAGGATTACAAGACTTATGTTCTTCTCGGTGACGGTGAGTGTGACGAAGGCTCAAACTGGGAAGCAGCAATGTCTGCAGCACATTACAAGACAACAAACATGATCTCATTTGTTGACAGAAACAAATGCATGATCGACGGAAGAACTGAAGATGTTATGCGTCTTGAACCTCTGGCTGACAAGTGGGCATCCTTCGGTTTTGAAGTCAGAGTTATCGACGGAAACAACATGAAGGAAATCTGCGAAGCAATTGACGAAGCTCTCGCAAACACAACAGGCAAGCCCTATATGATTATTCTTGATACAGTCAAGGGTTGCGGTATCGACTTCATGGAAGACAATTACACATGGCATTACGGCTCAATTGATGACAATAAGTATGAAGATGCAAAAGTAAGTCTTCAGAAACATTATGAAAAGAGAATTGCAAGAGTAGAAAAGGAGGCTGAATAAGATGGCAGGCGGATTAACCTATACAGCACTTGACTCAACATCACTCTCAACAGCAGAGATCTACGGTCAGGCTCTCGTTGAACTGGGCGAAGCTCATCCCGAGGTTGTTGCCCTTACAGCTGACCTTGCAAAGTCAACAAAGATCGGCGAATTCATGAAAAAGTTCCCCGACAGATTCTTTAATGTAGGTATCGCAGAACAGAACATGTTCGGTGTGGCTGCCGGTATGGCAAGAGCAGGTCTTGTACCTTTCCTTTCCACATTCTCGCAGTTTGCATCATTCCGTTCCGCAGATCAGCTTCACACAGACCTTTGCTACCAGAATGTAAATGCAAAAGTCATTGCAACTCATTCAGGTACCTCCTTCGGTCAGGCGGGCTCCACACATCACGCTATATGTGACCTTGCTGTTGTCCGTTCCATCCCAAATCTTACAGTTATCTGCCCTGCTGACGGTGTTGAAACATACAATGCAGTTATGGCAGCTTATGAGACTCCCGGTCCCTTCTATATCAGAATCAACCGTGGTTTCGACAGAGTTCTTTACAAGGATTCAAATTACGGCTTTGAGCTTGGCAAGGCTGTTACCGTTCATGAGGGAACAGACCTTACAATCATTGCAACAGGCTCATGTGTATTCCAGGCTTGGGAAGCAGCTCAGTTCCTTGACCAGAATGACGGTCTTAAAGTCCGTGTTCTCGACATGCATACGATCAAGCCCATCGACAAAGAAGCAATCATCAAGGCAGTTATGGATACCCGCCGTATCATCACTGTTGAAGATCACAACGTTATCGGCGGTCTCGGCTCTGCAGTTGCTGAAGTTATGGCTGAAGCAGGTAAGGGCTGTGCGTTCAAGAAGCTCGGTCATCAGGATAAGTTTGCACCTATCGGTCTTCATGAGGATATCATGAGTGCAGTGGGTATTGACTCCAACGGCATCATCAACGCTGTAAGAGAAACAATGAAGATGGACTTCGAAGAAGACGACAACTGGGACGACGAGGTATAATCTTTAAAGGAGGATTAAAAATGGCTTCAAGAGAAGAATTTTTAACAAATAAAATATTCATGAATGCCGTATTGCCGCTTTTAAAGGTCATCGTTGCAGACACCCCGTCTCTCGCAAAGAAGTTCAAGACTGTTCACTGTATTTATCAGGTGAGTGCTCTTGATCCGGATGCCCCCGGCGGAAAATATGCCACGCATTTCCAGGTCAATTCCGATGAGTGGATAATACATACAGAAAAGATCGAACCAAAACCCATGGTAGAGCTTGAGTTCCAGAGTGTGGAAGCAATGAATGCTTTCTTCAAAGGTAAGATGGGACCTTCCACACTGCCCAAAATGAAAGGCATACTCAAGCACACAGGTGCTTTTGCAGCATTCCTTATGGCACTTCTTAAAATGTCCTCACTTCTTTCAGCAAAAGAACCGCCCGAAAAAGAAGAAGATAAGAGACTTATGGTCAAATGTTATTTCTATCTTCTTTCCAGCGGTATCAGCCAGCTGAACAAGAACGGTCATGAAGAAATTCACGACTGGGCGAAGAAGAGCCCCGACCGTGTTTATGCATGGGCAGTTGATAACGAGCCTACGGTTTCTGCTTACATTCGTGTTAAAGCAGGTAAGACAAGAGCCGGCAGAGGCACTTATAAGAGAGCTCTTCCCTTCTTCACAATGAGATTTAACAATCTTGACAGTGCATTGGGTATTCTTATGAGTACAGATGATATGCTTGAATCCACAAGAACAGGTAAGCTCATTATGGACGGTGCTCCTGAGTTCGGTGCACAGATCGGTGCATTTATGATCCAAGTCGGTGCAATGGCACAGGGATAAAACAACCTATAATTTTTTGCAGGTACTGCTGTCAGGCGGTACCTGTTTTTTTGTAAACAGCAACAAATCAGAATTTATCAATGAACATTTTACAATTTACAATTTACAATTTACAATGTACAATGATTTACAAAAAACCGCCTGCATCGCTACATCTGCACAATTGTAAATTGTACATTGTACATTGTTAATTGGTTCGACAAATTATTGTTTTCCTCTTGACAAATTGGTCTATTAATGATAGACTATAAGCACAGGGTCTATTCATAATAGACCAAAAAGGAGGTTTTATATATGGATAATTACAAATTAGGCATTGTTGAACAACAATTTGCCGAGCTTATCTGGCAAAATGAGCCGATCGCTTCGGGCGAGCTTGTAAAACTGTGTCTTAAAGAGCTTGAATGGAAGAAATCAACTACATATACTGTTCTGAAAAAGCTATGTGACAAGGGCATTTTCAAGAATGAAAACGGAACAGTTTGTTCAATCATTTCAAAATCGGATTTTTTCGCACTTCAGAGCAAAACTTTTGTTGATGAAACTTTTGAAGGCTCACTGCCTGCTTTTATTGCAGCATTCACAAGGAAAAAAGCACTGTCTGCAAAGGAAATTGCCGAAATCCGAGCAATGATAGATTCATACGGGGAGGAATAAATGTGGAAGATCTGTTTATTAAACTCCTCAACATCAGCACAACTGCAATATGGTTAATATTTGCCGTCATTGTTCTTCGCTTAGTCCTCAAAAAAGCTCCGAAATTTATAAATCTGATTCTTTGGGCATTTGTCGGAGTCCGTCTTATCTGCCCTGTCTCTTTTGAAAGTGTTTTAAGCATAATTCCCACTGCAGAACCTATTCCCGACAATATTCAGTATGCCTCGGAACCGACAATTGACACGGGTATCGACACAGTTGACCGGATAATCAATCCTGTGATATCCGACCTTGCTCCGAATGTTTCTGCAAGTGTGAACCCGATACAGATCATTTTAACGATTGCATTTGGTGTATGGATCGCAGGTGTTGTCGCAATGCTCATATATTCTATGACAAGCTATATTCTTATATATAAAAAGGTGAAAGTCTCTGCCCGTTATGAAGACAATATTTATCTTTGCGATAATATAAAATCCCCCTTTATACTCGGCACGCTGAAGCCTAAGATATATCTTCCGTCGGACATCAGCGAACAGCAAATGCAATCAGTTATTTTTCATGAAAAAGCACATATAAAAAGACTCGATCACATCTGGAAGCCTTTGGGGTTTGCAATTCTGAGTATTCACTGGTTTAACCCCATTGTATGGCTTGCTTACACACTTTTCTGCCGTGACATTGAGTTTGCATGTGATGAAAAAGTCATAAAAAATATGAGAGTCGAAGATAAAAAAGCGTATTCCGAATCTCTGCTGTCTTTAAGTCTGCCGAATCGAAGCCTTACAGCTTGTCCCTTAGCTTTCGGCGAAGTGGGGGTTAAAAGCAGGATCAAATCTGTCCTCAATTACAAAAAACCTGCAATATGGATAATCATTGTTGCGGTGGTTACACTTGCTGCCGTCGCAATCGGATTTATGACAAACCCTGCAAATTCACAAATAAACGGAAAAATTTTTGCTCCTGTCAGATATTATCATCAGGAAGTGATCGGAGCTGACAGAGCAAATAAGGAACAAATGGATTTCCGTTACTACATTTCTGAAGACTATGTTTTATCAATGTACATTGAAGACGGACTGAATTATTCAATAAACCATCAGGGTAATCTTATAAAACAGGAACACTATGATGAAAACAGGATCACACTTGTACTCGACAAGCTGCCTTCATACTATCGGAATATGAATATTGATGAA
This sequence comes from uncultured Eubacteriales bacterium, assembly GCA_964613045.1. Classification (GTDB taxonomy): domain Bacteria; phylum Bacillota; class Clostridia; order Oscillospirales; family Acutalibacteraceae; genus UBA1081. The sequence continues at coordinate 2,529 of CAZTFS010000095.1, read as the reverse complement.
GTATACGAAGCAGAAAGCAGTTTTGATCTGACCGAACCGAAAACACTATATACATTAATCAAGTTTTCAAACGGTGCTCTGATTTTTGCATACATGCCGACACAAGGTGACGGCGATTACTATGCACATGAAGTTCTGCAAGTTAAAGCAACAGACAAGGAAGCTGATCTGCCGATTGATGTACAGCTTTCGGGAACGGCAGGTGCAACCGACTGCGAAGGTGTAACAGTTAAAGTTCTTTCGGCTGACTACACCTCTGAGAATGCATATATTGGTGTTGAACTGAAAAACAATACCGAAAGTGCTCTGACTTACGGATCGGATTATCATATTTATCGCTATGAAAATGGTGAAAAAGTTGATTGCGATATTTTGGAAAACCGTGTATGGACTGCAATACTGTATTTTCTTTTAAGCGACAGTACCGAAACACGAAAATTCAGTCTTAAGGGATATGATCTTTCAAAACCGGGCTTATACTCTCTCGAGTTTGATTTTGAGCTTGAAAATGAGGAAGATTCACAATATACCGCTGTCATTGAATTTGAAATCGCAGATACGTTATCCGTTCAAGAGCCTGTTGTATCAACCTCAGACCCGTCGATTCAGCCTCAAACACAAACTAACACACCAATAGCAGATACATTTGAGGATCTGAATCCCTCGTTTGATGCCAAAGTACTTGAAGTAAACGAAAATAACATTCTTGTTGAACCTCTTGAGGGGGAGGCTGAACGCAGTTCCGCCAGTAAAATATATGTCAGCACTAATGTTATTTCGGAGATTGCCGTTCCGGAAATTAAAAAAGGTGATAAAGTAAGGATCGTTTACAACGGTGAAATACAGGAGACATATCCTGCACAAATTTCACAAGTATATGTGATCTGCTTAGCGGAAGATGATGCATAATAAAGAAGCGTAATAACACTGAAAGAAAACGCTTTCGCCGTAATCGATTAGTCCATCTCCGAGCATGCATAGCGAGCCTTCGTAGGGACATACAATTTTTTTGTTTTACGGAAACGCAGTTTCCTGTAAAGTAAAATATACAACTGAGGCACCTTCCTTACGGAGGGTGCCTCAACTCTGACTGCTTTCAATTTAAAGTTTTACCATTTAACATGATTCGGATTGTTCGTATAGAAGTAGAATTCCTTTATGCTCTGTGTTGAATTTGTTATATTTACCTGACCTGCTTTATCAACACTAATATAAGGTATTGCCATAAAGATATCTACATCCATGTAGAGACCCATTGTGTAATCAGTGTATAGACTGTAATAAGCTGAAACAATGTTTCCGCTGTCAGGATAGAAATAAATCGTTATGTATCCGTCATGATACTTGACATCGCCGACAGAGGGAGTTACGTTAAACTGCATTGAATAGAGTGCTGAAAACTCCATTGACATGTTGTTAAACTGCTCGGATACCTTTGAAACTTCCTTTTCAAGCGTAGCCTGGTCATAAACAGTGAATGCTTTTGCTGAATGCTCGCCTGTTACATTATTATCAGATTTAAGATAAACAGTAAGTGAATCAAGACCTGTAACACTCTGTGTATAGATCATATTGGAATAATCTATCTGTCCGTCACTGTCTGTGCCGTATCTTGTAAAGGTATAGGTCTGATTCGTCTTATATTCAACACCAGTAATATCATCAACCGTCAGATAGCTGCTCTGATCCTCATCAACACCGTCAGCATTATAAATCACCATCATCCTGTTAGAAGCTAAATTGTAGTTTGCAACAGCTGTATTTCCGCTGTAGACCTTTTCACCTTTACCGCCCACAAGTGCATCTTTAAAAGATACACTGTCATCAATAGAGCTGAATGCATCATCAAGTGCAGAAATAACTCCGTTAGGATCTGTATATGTAACATCGGCAGTATATTCAATTCCGTTTTTATAAAGCTGATATTTGTTAGGAATTGCCGTATTAAGAATTGCATTGAAATAATCAAGTTTTTCAGAAGCAGAAAGATATGAGCCTATGCTCTCAAGACCTGCAGAAAGTCTGAGAATTACTCTTGCGTCAATGGCAGTAACTTTTCCGTCACCGTCAGTGTCCATCTTTGATTCATTAACATCAGTCTGAGAAAGACCGGCAGAACGGAGCAAAGTTGCTCTTGCATCAGCCGCAGTAATTGACCCGGAACCGTCAACATCAAATTTTGTATTTTTAAGGTTATCAAAAGTTTCCTTTGCTGCATTCCTTGTTGCATTTGCTGTATCTCTGTGAACAGCTGCGGCAAATGCACTGAAGCTGAAAGAAAACATAAGAACTGCAGCAAGAAGTATTGATATTATCTTCTTCATAATGATTTCTCCAATCATAGTTTATTACTTATACATATTAACACAAATTTTTTCATTTGTAAACACTGATATTTATAAATTTACTATTGATATTCTAAATTTTTTTTTGTATAATAATCTGTGGTAAATTTTTTATCGGATAAAACCGAAAGGAGATAATAAAAATGACTTATTCACACGAAGTATTAGAAATGTGCAAAGTCAA
>CAZTFS010000094.1:0-8285 GCA_964613045.1 uncultured Eubacteriales bacterium | reverse complement strand
TCAGAAAAAATATCCGTTCATCACCCGTCAAAAAAGAGGTTGATCTGTTTTCGGGGCTTGTGCGTTGTGCTGATTGTCACCGCATTATGAATAAGAAGACAAACAACCATTCCTACGGCACTTACCGCTATTACAGATGTATGACATCAAGAAAAATGAGCAAGGATGCCTGCACCAATCACACGATCCGTATTGATAAGCTTGAAACTGCAGTGCTTGTCACCTTGCAGAAAATGATTGATACTGCCATTGAATTTGATGAAATACTTGAAATAATCAATCAGAGCAGTAAACGAAAAAAGGAGTCAACACATCTGCAGAAGATGATTAAAACTCAATCTGCCGAACGTGAAAAGTGCATAAAAATGTCCCTTGATTTGTACCCCGACTGGAAGCAGGGAGTAATCACAAGGGAGGAATATATGCAGTTAAAAGCCAACCTCACAGAGAAAATTGAGGCGATTGACAACACGATCCAAAGCCTTACAAAAACTGCAGAAGAGTACGCACAAGGACTGAACAGTGAGAACGAATTTATCTCACACTTCAAACAGTACGGGAATATTGAATCACTTAACAGACCTATGGTGGTTGAACTGATTGATGAAATTCTCGTTCACGAAGGCGGCAATATTACCATTAAATTCAAATTCAACGATGCTTATGAAAATGTGGTGAACTTCATTGAAATGAATAAGGAAATCGTTGAAGAGGCAGATAAAAAGACTGCATAATGTTATCAATAGGGTATATAGCTGTATTTTGAGAAAAATATTTTTATGCATTTATAAAAGAAAAATAACAAGTCAAACTTGACTTATTAAAACAGATTTGATATTATAATAGTACAAATTTGACTTGTTATTATGGAGGCTCTATGAAGATTTCAAATTATAATGATGAAAAATCAATATTAGAGGAAATTGGAAACCGTATTCAGCAGTATAGAATTTCCTTGAATATCACACAATCGGAGCTTGCACAAAGATGCGGACTTTCTCTTAAGACTATTGCACGTACAGAAATGGGATATGATACCAAGCTTTCAAATCTGATTAAGATTTTGAATGAAATCGGACTTTCAGAAAATTTAGATGTTTTAATACCTGAACCTCAACCCGATTACAAAGCATTATTTGAAGAAAAAACAATAAGAAAACGTGCAAGACCCGATAAAAAGAAAACAGATAATGCTTGGGTTTGGGGAGAAGATAAGATAAAATAAAAAAGTAATATTATCTAAACTCGAAAAAACACATATTACCACAAAGTTTTATCGGTATGGAGGTAAAAACTATTGACTTCAATGTAGTTTTTCGATATAATTTAAGCATCGGAGGTGGTCAGAATGATTTTAAGGCCGGATTATATCAATGCGATTACTCCTTTTATAGATGCACCGCTTGTTAAAATTCTTGCCGGTGTCCGTCGATGCGGTAAATCAACTATTTTTGAAATGTTAGTACAGGAAATCAAAAACAAAGGTGTTTCTCCCGATAACATTATTGAAAGAAAATATAACAATCCTGACTATGATGACTTCACAGCAAAAAGAATGTATGCCGATTTAAAAGATGCTGTGAAAGAAAAAGGAAGATGCTATCTTTTTCTTGACGAACTTCAGGAAATCAGCGGTTGGGAAAAGACTGTAAACTCTCTTATGGAAGACTTTGATGTTGATATATATGTTACCGGCTCAAACTCAAAGCTGATGTCAAGTGAAATATCAACATATTTAACAGGCAGATATGTTCTGATTCCTGTTTACACTCTTTCTTTTAAAGAATATCTGACTTTTAAAAACAAGGATATTGCAAAAGCAAGAGAAGCTTTTGATGAATATGTGCAGTACGGCGGTTTTCCTATTGTGGGTATAAGCGATTTTGATACAAAATCGGCATATCAGGTTGTTGAAGGAATTTACGCTTCTGTAATAACAAGGGATATTTCCAAAAGACACAAGATAAGAAACAAAGACCTGTTTGACAGAGTTGTGAGATATATTATTGAAAATGTAGGTCAGACTTTTTCTGCTTCTTCAATAGTAAAATTTCTCAAAAGTGAAAACAGAAGTCTTTCTGTTGAAACGATATATAATTATCTCAAATGGCTCAGTGAAGCATTCATCATCTATCCCTGCAAAAGATATGATTTGCAAGGTAAAGCAATCCTGAAAACTCAGGAAAAATATTATCTTTCCGATATTTCAATAAAATACAGTTTACAAGGCTTTGACAGAAAAATGTTATCGGCTGTTTTTGAGAACATTGTTTTTCTTGAAATGAAACGCAGAGGCTATGATGTCTATATCGGTAAAAACGGTACTAAAGAAATAGATTTCATCGGTGTTCGCAGGGATGAAAAGATTTATGTTCAGGTTTGCGTTGAACTGCCTACTGAATCAACAAGAGAAACAGACAACCTTATGGAAATCAAAGACCACTATCACAAATATGTCGTTTGCAGAGATACACTTGCAATCGGCAACGATAACGGAATTGAAATTACACATATTGCTGATTTCCTGTTAAGAGAAAAATGGTGATAAAATTACAGCGTGCGGAGTAAAATCTGTACGCTGTTTTTTATATAAGGTCGAAAACCAGGTAAAATAGGCACTTCTGAGGTTTTAAAAAATTTTATGGTTTTCTCTTGACATTTACCCCTGCCGCAGCAAGAACCATCAAGGATTTTCTGACGGATACTAACACCACACAGGATGATTATGATCTGATCCTGACCGGGGATCTGGGCTATGTGGGAACCGATCTTCTTCATCAGCTTCTGCAGTCGAGAGAAAATATTGACATTTCAAAAGTCCACAACGACTGCGGTATGATGATATTCGACCGTGAAGCTCAGGACGTTCATGCCGGTGGTTCGGGCTGCGGATGCTCTGCAAGTGTCCTTTGCTCGCACATCTTCCGAAGAATGAGAGAAGGAGAACTGAAAAGCGTCCTTTTTGTCGCAACAGGTGCATTGCTCTCCCCTACTACCACACTTCAAGGTCTCACTATTCCCGGAATCGCCCATGCGGTGCATCTTATCTGCAGATAATCACCCCATGTTCACTTTACTCTGATTCAAAAATTCCGTATTTTATCCTCAGCCTTGTAAATTTGTCCGTCATCGGCTTATTTATAAAAAACAGAAGGATAGCTGTTGTAATTGCGTGAACCAGATTGAACGGTACACCCGAAGCGTAGACGCTTAAAACTGCCGCAGGAGTAAAATCCGTTACCATCATGAGCACACTGCATAAATCAACAACAGCTCCGTACACGAAAAAGCAGACAAGTCCGCCGACAATGCTTACTGCGATGATGTTGTTGCTGTATTTTTTTCTGTAAAATATCAGTCCGCACAAAAAACCAACAAGTCCCATTCCAAGCATCTGAAAGGGTGTGAAAATACCCTGCCCGAAGATAAAATTGGAAATAAACATTGACAAGCTTCCTATAACAAAGCCCACATTCGGACCTAACGCAACTGCCGAAACGATGACGAATGCACAGGCAGGCTTCACCTGCGGAACAAAAGCCATTACCGATCTTGAGGCAACACAGAGAGCTGTCAGCACCGCAATCAGAACTATCTCGCTTGTCTTGATTTTTCTGTTTTCAAAAATCACAAAAAAGGGTATCATCGAAAGAATTATTATCATAACTGCCGATATATAATAATTCTGCGAGTCAAGAAATTTAAATGACAATATGACAGAAAGCGGTGCGACAACGAACAGCAGAATTACGGATATTATATTCAGTTTTGCAGATTTTTTTTGCATAGCTCAAGCACCTGCCTTTGTGTTACGGCTGTGGGGAAAATGTCCCTTGCAATTTTATTTGCGGCAGTAGTATAGAAAAAGTTCTGAGCAAAAAAATCATATTTATTTTCCTGCAAAGCACATATTCCGTCAAATATCATCACACATTCATCGCAATATTCGGCACAGAACTCAGCATCATGGGAAACCATAACGACCGTAACACCGCTTTGACATAATTGAGTTATCTTTTGTGCAAACCGTTTTTTGAACAGGTTGTCCATACCTTTTGTGGGTTCATCAAGAAAAATTATCTTCGGTTCTTTCAAAAGCACCATTGCAAGAGCCGCTTTCTGCATTTCACCGCCGCTGATATCATAGGGATGACGGTCAAGTATGGAGCTTATCTCCGTAAATTCGGAAACTGCTTCAATTCTTTGTTTTCTTTCTTCTTTTGAAGCACCCGAAGCTCTCAGTATGTTTTCAAGGTCTTCCTTTACCGTGTTCCCTGCAAAAAGACTCTCGCATTTCTGCGGCAGCACGGCAACCATGCCGCTGTACAGCTCAGACGGCTTGTATTTTTTTATATTTTTTTCAAACAGCTTGATTTTTCCCAACTTACACTCCAGAATACCGCTCATCAGGTACAGTGCAGTTGTCTTTCCTGCTCCGTTTGAGCCCAAAACTGCCGTAAACGAGCCTTTTTTAACAGAAAGCTCCATACCTTTGAGTACATATCCGCTGTTGTCATAAGCGTACCGGACATTTTTCATTCTGATTGCAATTTCGGTCGATGTTTTCCGTTCTTCTCTTTCGGGAACGGTGTATTTCAGTTTGTTTTCAAGTAACGCTTCGAGCATTTTGTGCCCCTCTGCCACACTCAGCGGAATTTGTCCTTCAAGCCCCAATTGTGAGCATAGTCTCATGGGGACAGGCACGGAACAGCTCATAAAGTCATTTTCACGCAACAGTTCACCTGTAATATCACGGGGACTGCTGTTGTTTACGATCTCACCGTTCTCCATTACGATAACTCTGTCAGCAACGGGAACAACATTTTCAAGTCGGTGTTCGGTGATAATTACAGTCATTCCGTTTTCCCTGCAAAGCTTCTCAACGGTATCAAGAAATACCGATGCAGTCACGGGGTCAAGCTGTGATGTAGGCTCATCAAGAATAAGCACCTTGGGGTGCATTGCAACGATACTTGCAAGGCAGACAAGCTGTATCTGACCGCCCGAAAGCTCACTGATCTTTTTATCAATTATACTTTCCAGTGAAAAATATGCGGAAAGCTCCGCTATGCGAAGTCTTATGGCTTTGCTGTCAAGCCCTAAATTTTCAAGTCCGAAGGCAATTTCCGAACGCACCGTATGAGTCACAGCCTGATATTGAGTATTCTGCAGCAAAAATCCGATATTCTGTGCAGACTCCTTCAGCGAAAACTCCTCTTTTTTCTTTGAAAAGAAGCTTATCTCACCGTCAATTTTTCCTCTCGGAGCCATTTCCGGCTTGAGCAAACGCAAAAGCGTGGATTTTCCGCTTCCCGATCTTCCGCAGATAACAATAAATTCTCCCTGCTCTGCTTCAAGATCAATATTTTTCAAAGCGGCTTTTGTTGCATCGGGATAGAAAAAACTCAGATTTTTAATTTTGAAATTGACCATTTTCTTTCCTCCCTCAGATCCGTAATTACAGGCATCAGAAGAACTGATGCGAAAAATACAATTAAAATTATCATAAATACATCATGTGACGGTATATTGATGATCGGGTTAAATGAAGCCGAAAATCTTTTTCCCGAGATTAAAAATATCACGGTCGCCGAAGCAGAAACGGCAGTTACGGCAATATCTTTCAAAGAAAAAACGAAACTGATGTATGACGTTCTTCCCTTGAGACCGTAGCCTCTTGCACGCATGGAATCCGAAGTATCTATCCCCTTTTCCATTGTCCATGAAACAAGCACGGAAAGTCTGCGTGACACTGTTTTTATTTTCCCGATAAAGCCCGAAGAGGCAACGCCGTTGCCTATACCCTTTTCCGCTTTTATAATTTCAGCAGACTGATCTCTTATCAGCGGAATAAACCGCAGTACCATTGAGATTATCAATGCGATCCGTGGCGAAAATCTGCCGAATAAAAATATGATCTTATCTCCGGTTATAATTTCATTAAAGCAGTCAAGCCACATGATTATACTTGCTGTCTTTAATGCTGAAACTGCCCCGTAAACAAGAGCTTCAAGCGTAAATTCAATACCGTTTTTCGCAGTAAACAGAACCGTTGCACCGTAATGGCTGAAAAGTCCGTTAAACACCGTTATCAGTATCATCAGCGGTAAAATAAACTTAAACAGAAATGAAACTGTTTTTGCCTTCCTCAGTTTCAGATCATAGACCGCCGCACAAACAAAACTGACAGCAAGTGCGATGGGATCAGCAGATGCAAGAGAGTAAACAAATGAAAAAACGAAAAACATCAGACCTGCAAAGGGATGCAGATTTTTAAAACCTAAATTCATCTTATCTCCTCATTTTGTTAAGAAAACGGACATAGCTTGTCCTAAGATTTTTCAGAAAGCTCAGTGCTGTTTTGACTTTGATCTTGCTTCCTTCAGACCTGCATACTCCAAAGCTCTCGGCCAGGGGCCTAAATAAGCCTTGATCCGTGAAACTTCAACATCATCAAAATCAGCCTTTTTTGGTGTTCTGCCGAGCTCCTCTGATCTTTGACGCAGAAGCTCAGCCATTTGCTCTTTTTTTTCTTCAGTTATCATAAGCCTTGTTCCTTAAATGAAAAAATACTCTTCCGACCGGATAAGGTCAGAAGAGTACAACAGATCTTCGTTTCATCAATACACGGCTTTAAAAGGCCGCAAAAGAATGCAGACCTGAAAAACGTATAAAAACGGGCGATAAATCGGTTGCACTCTTCTCACCAAAGCTGTGTTAAACCTGAAAGACACGGCAGGTATCCTGACTTATGATGCAGCGGAATAATCCGCTTAATGAGCACACCTTCTCAGAACAGATAAATTCCAATGGTCTACATGCTCATAGCTTGTCAAATACAGTAATGGCGGTTGTTCCGGATTCTGACCGGATTCCCTTTTGATCTACTCGGCAGACAGCTTTTCAAACCGTATCTCATATATCTTATTAATTTTCACTTATTATATCACTCTGACCGCATGTTTGCAATACCGAAAGCCGATTTTTACAGTCTGCAGAATAATCTGATTAAAAATATCATCAGATGGTTTTTTGTGTTTTATACTCAGACAAAAACTGCCCTCAGAGAGCAGTTGTATGTATAGAATATTAAATTGCGTTAAAGAGTTATCCAAAATCTTTTTATGTTTCGTTCCCTATCCCGTTCATATACAGTGGATTCATAAACTCCACCGTTATTAAGTATTGTTTTCTCGCTTCCGATATTGCTATCAATACAAGATATGAGTATTTTATCAAGACCGATTTCTTTGCAGTACGGAAGAACAGCTTTCATCCAGATCACGGTATGCTCTTGCATATAATTTTACTGTGTAATCATCCAAAATGTTTTCTCCCTAATTTGGAAAGAGAATCTTTTGCATCAAGAAGGAGGCCTTCCTGTCTGAATTCATTTTCTGCTTCAGTTATTGCAATGTCAATGGCTCTGTTTTCAGTCAATTCTTCGTATGCTTCAATGCTCATGATAACAAGGTCACCGTACCCGTTTTTTGTTATAAAAACAGGTTCTTTTTTTGCATGACATATATCTGAAATCTCAGTTGTGTTTCTTAAATCTGTAATCGGTCGGATATTTGGCATAAATCACACTCCTTTATGACAGTATTACAGCATAATTATGTGCAAAATGCAATAATATATGCAAAAAAAACCGCCCTGTTGGCACAGGACAGTTATAATTAAATAATTCTCCGAAGCTGACCGCTTTTACGGTTATCTCTTGATTAAATTATATCGATGTGAGCATATTTGTTAATCATTTTGGCAATTGCTCACTTTTTTATTTGTTTATTTCCGATTTATCCGTTCTGCCTATAAGATAATCAACGCTTGTATTGTAATAATCAGCCAATTTGATGATAAGTGCAAGGGGAATTTCTCTTTCGCCCCGTTCATATTTTGAATAAAGTGATTGGTCGCAGTTGATTATTGATGAAATCTGTTTCTGAGTCAGGTCATTGTCTTCACGCATATCACGGATTCTTAAATTCATACTATCACCAAAAAAATTATACAATAGGACAAATAATCCTATTGACATTTAGGACTATGTGTCCTATAATTTAATTTGCAGTAAATAGTATGTCACTTTTTTGGCTCAGAATTAAAAAAGTATTGATTTTCAGGTCAGATAGTGGTAAACTGAAACTGCGACACAAACTTAATACGGGTAAATGAAGAGAATGTGTTTCTTACTTCGGTAAAAACGCACTCTCAATTTTGGCATTCTCTTTGTTTGCCCAAAAGTTTGTGTCGCAGCAAATGGAGCTGTGCGTTTTTCGTGC
>CAZTFS010000093.1:0-8433 GCA_964613045.1 uncultured Eubacteriales bacterium | reverse complement strand
CTTCGCTTGTCCAGCTGTATCTTGATGAGTTCTGACTCATTTCAAGAGCTGAAACAGCAACGCCGCCGGCGTTAACTGCCTTTGAAGGAGCAACGACCTTACAGTTTTTCATAAGGAAGCTGAGAGCCTCGTTTGTTGTGGGCATATTTGCAACCTCTATGTAGTAAGGAACACCGTTGTCAGCAATCTGCTGAGCTTCTTTCATGCCGATCTCATTCTGAGTTGCACAAGGCATTGCAACATCAACCTTTACGCCCCAGGGCTTCTGACCGGGGAAGAATTCAACACCGAACTTATCTGCATAATCCTGCACCTTATCTCTGCCCGATGCACGCATCTCAAGAAGGTAGTTGATCTTTTCGTCTGTAACGATACCGTCGGGATCATAAACATAGCCGTCAGGACCGGAAATTGTAACAACTTTACCGCCAAGCTGAGCAACCTTCTTAGCTGTACCCCATGCAACATTACCGAAACCGGAAACTGCAAAAGTCTTACCCTTGACTTCTTCACCAAAGTGCTTGAGAACTTCTGCTGCGTAATAAACTGCACCGTAACCTGTTGCTTCAGGTCTGATAAGAGAACCGCCGTATGAAAGTCCTTTACCTGTAAGAACACCGTTTTCAAATGAGCCCTTGATACGTCTGAACTGACCGAAAAGATAGCCGATCTCTCTGCCGCCTACACCGATATCACCTGCGGGAACGTCAAGATTTGCACCGATATGTCTGTAAAGCTCTGTCATGAAAGCCTGGCAGAAACGAAGGATCTCAGCATCGCTCTTGCCTCTGGGATCAAAATCAGAACCGCCCTTTGCACCGCCGATGGGAAGACCTGTAAGGCTGTTTTTGAATGTCTGCTCAAAAGCAAGGAACTTCATGATGCCTATATATACTGAAGGATGAAAACGAAGACCGCCCTTGTAAGGACCGATAGCTCCGTTGAACTGAACACGATAACCGGTATTAACCTGAACTTTACCCTCATCATCAACCCATGTAACTCTGAAAGCAATCTGTCTTTCAGGCTCAACCATTCTTTCAAGAAGGCCTGCCTTTTCGTATTCGGGATGCTGTTCAATAACAGGAACAAGAGATGTAAGAACCTCTGTTACAGTCTGAACAAACTCGGGTTCATTGGCATGTTTTTTCTCAACACTGTCAATAACTCTCTGAACATAACTCATAGTTTTTTTCTCCTTTTTATTGACTTCGACAAATGATATCAATTAGTCGTCAAATGCCACTTTCTGCGTAATTTTGTCTTACTTATTCTATACCTAAATGAAGAAAAAATCAAGAAAAATCAATAAATATTTGGATTTCAGCAAATTGGCACATATTTTAAGTTTTAAACTGAAAATTTTAAGTTTTTTTATCCAATTAGTTTTTAGACACGTGTTTCTTATTTGCCGCAAGAAAAAAAGCAGACGACAATTACTTATTTATTATGCATTTTTACCGCAGCATTTTTTATATTTAAGACCGCTTCCGCAGGGACAGGGATCATTTCTTCCCACCTTTTCACCTTTTTTAACGGGACGGTTTTTCTCACTGCCGTCTCCGCCGTTGGTCTCAGTGGGCTTCATCTTCTGCTCACGCTTAACGTCTTCTTCGGATCTGAGCACCGCACAAAGTACAAACTGAACTGTTCCCTCACGGATATTCATTATCATCTCGTCAAACATATCAGAGCTTTCCTCTCTGAACGCAACAACGGGATCCTTCTGACCGTAAGCTTTAAGACCTGCACTTCTCTTAAGCTGCTCCATAGCATCAATATGATCCATCCAACGGATATCAACATTTTCAATAAGAGCCTTATGCTCGAGAGCCTTGAGCATATCTGCACCGTATTTTTCCTTCTGCTGTTCCAGTCTTGACTCAGCAAGATCAAGCATCTGATCCATAATGGCACTTTGGTCTGTTTCGCTTGCAAGCTCATTATCACCTAAAAGCCATGCATACTTGCTCTTAAGTCCCGTAAGATTCCAATCAGCTGCCTTGTTTGAACCCGGGCAATAGAACGAAACTGCTTCCGTAAGGCTGTCAATAATCATCTTGCGGATAGTTGAATCGAGATCTACACCGTCAAGCACCTGATTTCTCTGCTTGTATATGATCTCTCGCTGTTTATTCATAACATCGTCGTATTTGAGAACGTTTTTACGGACAGCAAAGTTATTGCTCTCAACCTTTTTCTGAGCGTTTTCGATGGACTTAGAGAACATCTTGACGTCAACGACCATGTCGTCTGTGCCTTTCATTGCATCAAGAATATTGAAGAATCTGTCACCTGCAAAAAGTCTGATAAGTTCATCTTCCGCAGACAGGAAGAAACGGCTCGTACCGGGATCACCCTGACGACCTGCTCTGCCTCGGAGCTGGTTATCTATTCGTCTTGATTCATGTCTTGAAGTACCGATTATAAACAGACCGCCGGCTTCTCTTACCTGTTCGGCTTCGCCTGCAATTTCAGCCTTGTGCTTAGCCTCAAGCTGAGCATATATGCGTCTTGCTTCAAGAATCTCTTCATTATCAGTCTCGGCAAAGCCTGTTGCTTCGGCAATAAGCTCCTCAGTCATGTTTTCCATCTTACGCATGTCTGATTTTGCAAGATATTCAGCATTACCGCCGAGAAGTATATCAGTGCCTCGGCCTGCCATGTTGGTAGCAATGGTAACTGCACCCAGCTTACCTGCCTGAGCAATGATCTCAGCTTCTTTATCATGATATTTAGCATTAAGAACATTATGTTTGATGCCGTTTTTATGAAGCACCTTACTGAGCTGTTCGGACTTTTCAATATTGACAGTACCTACAAGCACGGGCTGTCCTTTTTCGTGGAGCTCTTTGATAAGATCGACGATTGCACCGAATTTTGCATTTTCTGTCTTATAGAATGCATCTGTCATATCGTTTCTTATCATGGGCTTGTTTGTAGGTATTGCAATAACATCAAGACCGTAGATCTCCTGAAATTCATCACTTTCGGTCATAGCTGTACCTGTCATACCTGAAAGCTTTGAATAAAGACGGAAATAGTTCTGGAAAGTGATGGTTGCAAGAGTCTTGGACTCAGAACGGACATTAACGCCTTCTTTTGCTTCGATAGCCTGATGAAGACCTTCGTTATAACGTCTGCCTATCATGATACGGCCTGTAAATTCATCAACAATAAGCACCTGACCGTCTTTAACAACGTAATCTATATCACGCTTCATGACACCTCTTGCTTTAAGTGCCTGATTGAGATGATGCTGAAGTGTAAGGTTTTCCGCATCCATAAGGTTTTCAAGATTAAACCAGCTCTCAGCCTTTGCTATACCGTTCTTTGTGAATGTTGCGGTTCTTGCCTTTTCGTCAACAACGTAATCAGCATTGTCAGCCTTTGCAACATCGTCAATCTCCTGCTTGGAGTCAAGCTCCTTGATTCTCTTTTCGCTGAGAGTCTTCACAAAATCGTTTGCACGTCTGTAAAGATCGGAGGACTTATCTCCTCTGCCGGAAATAATAAGCGGCGTTCTCGCTTCGTCGATAAGAATAGAGTCCACCTCGTCAACGACAGCAAAATTGTGTCCTCGCTGAACACGCATCTCTTTATACGGAACCATATTATCACGAAGATAGTCAAATCCCATCTCGTTATTTGTGCCGTAAGTGATATCTGCATCATAAGCAGCCTTTTTTGCATCATGGTCAAGTCCCTGAACAACAAGACCGACTTTAAGTCCCATAAAACGGTAGACTTTACCCATCCATTCGGAGTCACGTCTTGCAAGGTAATCGTTTACGGTAACGATATGAACACCTTTGCCCGAAAGAGCATTAAGATACGCAGGAAGAGTGGCGACAAGAGTTTTACCTTCACCTGTACGCATTTCTGAGATTCTGCCCTGATGCAGAACGATACCGCCAAGTATCTGAACAGGGAAATGCTTCATTCCGAGCACACGCCATGAAGCCTCACGACATGCGGCAAATGCCTCGGGAAGAATATCATCAAGACTCTCACCCTTTTCAAGACGCTCCTTGAATTCAGGTGTTTTTGCCTGCAGCTGTTCATCTGTCAGCTTTGTATACTCCTCTTCATAGGAAAGAACTTTAGCCTGTACAGGCTTTATTCTTTTAAGTTCTTTTTCGGAATAATCACCGAAGATCTTAGTCAGTAACGACAAATTAATTACATCCTTTCATTTTATCTGTATATCTGTTTGGATTTATATTTTCTTTCTGCAAAAGCCGTCCATACAGCAAATATCACATTTCGGCTTTCTGGAATCACACACAGCTCTGCCGTGCAACACTGCTCTGTGGCAGAAATCATTGCTTTCATCAGCAGGAAGCAGCTTTCTGAGCTTCATTTCAACTTTATAAGGATCTTTTGTGTCAACAAGCCCGAGTCTGTTGGAAATTCTTATAAGATGCGTATCCGCCACAACTGCAGGTTTTCCGTAAACGTCACCGCAGATAAGGTTTGCTGTCTTTCGTCCCACACCGGGAAGCCTCGTAAGGTCTTCAATACTATCGGGAACTCTGCCGCCGTACTCATCGAGTATCATCTGAGCCATACCCACAATATCCTTTGACTTCTGTCTGAAGAATCCGCAGCTGTGAATAAGCTCCGCAACATCATCAGTATCCGCCCGTGCAAAAGCTTCTATCGACTTATATTTTTCAAAAAGTGCCGGAGTCACAAGATTGACTCTTGCATCAGTGCATTGTGCCGAAAGTCTTGTTGCCACAAGAAGCTGAAAAGGATCATCGGCAACAAGCGAGCATATCGCATCAGGATATTCTTTTTTCAATGCCTCAACAGCATTCAGAGCTATTTGTTTTTGTGTCATATCAGAAACTGTCCAAGCCTGCCGATACTCTGAGTATCTTTCTGGCATCGGAGGCACTTACCTTATCATCAAAATCTACATCAGCCGCATAAAACGAGGGTTCATCAATATTTTCAAGCATTGCCGAGGCTCTGAGAGCAAGTCTGGCATCTGCGGCACTTACATTACCGTCACCGTTGACATCACCGAGGATCCTCTGAGGTCTGTCAGCAACGGTATATTCAAAATCAGCAGTATATTCGCCATAGGTGACTGTTACGGTATACTTTCCTATTACAGCAGTATCGATATTGTGACTGAGCGTATAGCCTGATGTAAGAAGCTTTTTCTCACCGCTGTTGAAAATAACATACACCTTCAGCTTTCCGAAATCAAGATCTGAGCCTGCATAACTGCCTACCTGCGAGGTATCGCCCACTTCGATCCCCACATCTTCAAGCCGTAATACCGTATAATCAAAAGCTACGTATTTATCCATATAATATATTCTTGCCGTGGAAGTACCGATCTGCATATTGTCATATTCAATGTTAAACTCGGTTATGGTTTCGGTTTTTCCGTTATCATAAGTCGCCTGTAATTCAAAATCTTCGTTTTTAAAATTCTGCCCCTGATAAATAGTAGGATTCACAGGCAGTTTTACAAGCTTAAGACCGGACACGGATTTGCCGGAAACATAAACATGAAAACTTGCGGTAATCTCGGGATACATATAAGTTACCGTAACCTTGTAAGTGCCGGGTAAAAGCGTTGTATCGCCTTCGGTTATTCCGCTGACAGTATATTCACTTTTATCAAGTCTGATACCGTTGCCGTCGTTTCTGCCATCGCTGAAATAGGCAGTTACCGCCAGTCCCTCGAGAGAAACAGCCTCACCCTCAATATAAGATGTCTTTCCGGGCAGAGTCAGAACGATTCCCGTTACAGGCACTTTAACGACAGAGATACCGTATGCGGCACTGTAACCGCCGTAATATACGGTAACGGTCTTTTCACCGTAGGTATCAAGATCAGGGAAAGAAACAGTATATCCGGTGACCTTCATCATTGAACCGACACCGTCATCAAAAACGAGTGAAACCTCAAGACCGTCAATATCTGCCGCTTCTTCACCTTCGATATAGGTCAGCTTGTCGGGAAGCCTTGTGAGCTTTATACCTGCCGAGCCCTCGATCTTACCTGTCGGCGTTACCGCAGGCATCTGAGAAACATATTCAAGTCCGTTTGCAAGATCGACCCAGCCGTAAACAGAATCATAGACAGTATATCCGAAACTGCCGTCAACAGTTATAATATTGAGATACGCACCTTCTCGGGCATTTATTTTATATTCGAGAGTCGCTTCAGCTTCCTGATAAAGCTTTACACCCTTATCGGAAGTTACAAGATAAGAACCTGTATCATACTTATCCTGTGCAGAGGCGGATACAAACAAAATCGACGAAAATATTATCATCAGAAACAGAACAGTGACAACTATCCGTTTTTTCATTATTATCTGTGCCTCCCCATTATAGCAATAATCTATTTTATTATAATATATTTACATGTCAATGTCAAATAATATATTAAAATAAAATTCTGCAACAAATGTCTGAAAATGCAAACTCCTCACCGATATTTATACCGATGAGGAGCTTACTTTATGAGCAGAAAAGCGGAGGATAGCAAAAATTCAAATGTGTTGTTATATTACTATGCTTATATTAAGTTTATGTTAATTATTTAACATATGATCCGACTTAATATAGAGTTTATATAAATTTTTATAATTTCATAACGAGGTGTTATGCATATGTTTACTATACTTGTAGCCGAAGACGATACAAGAATGAATGATATATACTGCGAGGTACTCAAGGCAAATGATTTCAAGACACTTTCTGCATTTGACGGCGAGGAAGCTCTTGAAAAAATGGCAGAGCACAATATAGATCTGCTGCTTTCAGACATAATGATGCCCTGCATGGACGGATACGCACTGACAAAGCAGGTGCGGGAGGCATATCCCGAGCTGCCGATACTCATGATATCCGCAAAAGAAAGCTATGAAGACAAAAGATACGGATTCCTTGCAGGAACTGACGATTACATGGTCAAGCCTGTGGATCTCAACGAAATGCTCCTTCGTATCTACGCTCTGTTAAGACGTGCGAAAAGTGTAAGCGAAAGAAAGCTTCAGATCGGCGGAACTGAGCTTGATCTTGAAACTTACAATGTCAGATATAACGGAAAAAGTGTTGATCTTCCGAGAAAGGAATTCCTTATACTTTATAAGCTTTTATCCTGTTCAGACAGAACCTTTACAAGACGCCAGCTTATGGACGAATTCTGGGAATATGACTCCGAATCCGAGGAAAGAACCGTTGATGTGCATATAAACAGGGTCAGAGACAAGCTTAAGGACTGTCCCGACATTGAGATCATGACTGTCAGAGGATTAGGCTACAGAGGAATAAGAAAATGAAGCGGAAAATAAACTATAAGCACTACAATAAGATCTATAAACGCACACTTATCACTGTTTTTATCGTTTTCTTTCTTATGCTGCTTCTGTTTGCACTTATACTTTTTCTTATCATCCGCTTTGAATCGTCCAATCTGAATCTTGTAAAGACAAACTCTGTTACGGTCTTTTTTACCTGCGTTATCGTTGCATTACTGCTGATAAGTCAGTCTATTTCCATATACTGGATAAACAGAGTCACAAAACCCATTGAAGAAATAACAAAAGTTGCCGATCAGATAGCACAGGGCAATTTTGATGTCAGCATAAACACAAGGGGCTTTAAGAATGAAATGCGTGATCTGGGTACGAATCTCAATACAATGATAGCCCAGATAAAAAGTATCGAAGTAATGAGATCGGACTTTGTATCAAATGTTTCCCACGAATTCAAAGCTCCTCTTTCTGCAATTCAGGGATATGTCACACTTCTGAGCAATCCGACACTCTCAGATGAAAAACGCCATGAATATTTTACCCTGCTGTCACAGTCTGTAACGCAGATGTCGGGGCTTGTGGACAATGTCCTGAGGCTTTCAAAGCTCGAATCAGAAAGCAGTCCGCCGAAAAAAGCTGTCTTCAGACTTGATGAGCAATTAAGACGCTCCGTGCTGATGTTTGAAAAAACATGGTTGGAAAAAGAGCTTGAACCCGAGCTTGATCTGCCCGACTGCAGTTACAACGGTAATGAAGAGCTGTTGGGTCAGATGTGGGTAAATCTTATCGGAAATGCAGTCAAATACTGCGAAAAAGGCGACACCTTCGGGATAAAAATAGACAATGAAGATGACAATGAGATAAAAGTCATCGTATATGACAGCGGTATAGGAATGAGTGCAGAAGTCAGACAGCATGTTTTTGAAAAATTCTATCAGGGCGATACTTCTCACAAAGAAAAAGGTAACGGACTTGGACTTGCACTTGTTAAAACGATATGCAATCTGACAGACTGCGAAATTGAAGTTAAAAGCGAAATCGGTAAAGGCAGCACTTTCACGGTGACAATGCCTAAACAATAATTTGTCGAAACCAATTAACAATGTACAATGTACAATTTACAATCGTGCAGATGTAGCGATGC
>CAZTFS010000092.1:0-8466 GCA_964613045.1 uncultured Eubacteriales bacterium | reverse complement strand
CAGGAGAGACTCGAACTCTCGCACCGGGGTTTAGCCGGCCTACGCCCTTAGCAGGGGCGCCTCGTCACCAACTTGAGTACTGCTCCGGGTAACGTTTATTCAATAAAAAAATGGCGGAGAGAGTGGGATTCGAACCCACGGTACCCGCAAAGGTACGACGGTTTTCAAGACCGTTCCGTTATGACCGCTTCGGTATCTCTCCATAAATGCTTAATAATGATATCATGAAAATATTGATTTGTCAAGCCCTTTTTTTATTATTTTTGATTATTTATTTTAACTTGCAAACTCTCCCTTTTTGTGTTAGCATTAAGTTAATATTTAGTAAAAAGGAGTATTTTTATGGGCAGAAAAATTATTGTTGCCGGCGGCGGTCACGGCGGTATAACTGCAGGTATGCTGCTTGCTCAGAACGGCTATGATGTTACTGTTTTTGAAAAAAATTCAAGAGAAAATATGGGGCATGACTGGACTGATATTTTTGATAAAAAAGGTTTTGCTGCAATCGGACTTGAACTGCCTGATAAGGATCTTTACAGACTCAAGCATGACATGACTTTCTACGGTCCTGCGATGCAGACCGCTCTTCATCAAAATACTCCCGCAGATCAGCTTGAGATCCAGATGGAACGCAGAGATATTTATAATTACATAATTACACATGCCGAAAAAGCAGGTGTAAAATTTGTATTCGAATGTGCTGTTAAGTCTGCGATCCTTTACGGTAACAGAATTGTCGGTATAAAGACTGAAAACGGTGATGAATTTGCCGATCTTGTTATTGATGCCTGCGGTATGGATTCACCTGTAAGAAAATCTCTTCCCGGATCATTGGGTATTCAGAGAGAATCAATCGAATACGAGCAGTTTTATGTTTACAGAGCTTTTCGGAATAAGACTGCGGAAGTACCTGATATTGACAGATTTAAATTGATAATGTTGCCTGAAAACAAGCTGGGTATTTCATGGGTCGCAACAGAGGATAATTATACAGATATCCTTATCGGCAGATTCCATGAATTTGATATGGATGAAGTTAACAGAAGCATGGATGTGCTTCGCAGTGAAAATCCAAGCATCGGTACTCAAACATTGAGAGGCGGTTGTTTTGCTAAGATTCCTGTGCGTCAGCCTCTTGGTGTGCTTGTTGCAGACGGTTATGCTGCTATCGGTGACAGTGCCTTTATGACAGTACCGATTATCGGTTCGGGAATTGCAAACAGCTTTAAGGCGGCGAGAATACTTGCCGATGCGGTCATTGCCGATATCAATAATGCATTTAGTGCAGAAACACTCTGGAAATATCAGACTGATTTTTATAAACATATAGGTGCTTCTCTTGCACCTCTTGCTTGTGTCAAACTTATGCTGGCACGGCTTGAAGGACACGAGCTTGATTATATTTTTGCTACGGGAATCCTCAATGCAGATGATATGACGATCGGTGCAGATTCCACAAGTCTCGGTGCAATGCTCAGCGGAATGAAACTTGATGATATTAAGACAAAGGTCAGCGGTCTTATAAATGATAAAACAGTGCTGAAAAAAGTCGTCAGAATGGGTCTTGAACTTGCAAAAGCAACTGCTGTTACAGCCTCAATGCCTAAAAAGTATGATCGTATACATGTGCTGAAATGGGTACGCAAGTATAATGAGTGCTTTAAAAAATAATTAAAAAAACATAAAAAATAAAATTTGAAGTGAAAAGTTTTTTTTCTTTAAATAAACTTCACCGCTCGACGTATCTTTACCGTTAATTTACAGCTGCTGATTGTTTATTCTTCTTCGCAAGAAAACAACTCAATGCATCTGTCAACACACTGTTCCGCCGTAAGTGCCTGACATTCAACAGTTATGTCGGCATATCTTTCATAAAGCGGGCTGCGTTCTTTGTAAAGCTCGTCAATTGTTGAACCTTTAGGCATTGCGACTCCTCTTGTTCTGATGTCGCCGAGTCTTTTTTTCAGTTCCTCGACAGGTAGTTTTAGATAAATGACAGTTCCGTTTTCCTTAAGCTTCCTCATTGCTTCTTCACCGTAAACTGCACTGCCTCCCGTGGCAATAACGCATCTTTCAAAGTCAGATCCTGCGATTATATCATTTTCAATTTCTATAAAACCGAGAGTTCCTTCCTTTTCGATAATTTCGCAAAGGCTTGTACCGTATTTGCTTTGAATCAACAGATCCGTATCGGTGAACGAATAAAGCATTGATTTTGCCAACAGAACACCGATGGTACTTTTTCCTGCTCCCGGCATACCTATGAGAACAATATTTTTCATCTGAGCACCTTAGGGGGTATATTTTTTGACATCGAACCAGAATTCCACTCCGTCATTATGGTTAATGACGCCGTACTGCTGTCCGTGAAGCTTCTGAATGGCTGCAACGATCGCAAGTCCCAGACCGAATCTGCCCTGAGAACGTGACATTGCCTTGTCAGCTCTGTAGAAGCTGTCCCAGATATGGTCAATATCCTTTGATGCGATCGGATCGCCTGTGTTGAATATGCTGACTCTGTAGCGGTTGTTTGAAATTTCTTTTGCATCGGCTCTTATTATCATTTCTCCGCTTACATGGGAAACTGCATTTGAAATGTAATTATTTATAACGGTGGGGATGATAAATGTGTCACCGAAGGCTGTAAAGGTCGGGTCGATATCGTTGATCGCCGTTATACCTTTTTCTTTAAGCAGTTCGCTGTTTCTCGAGAACCAACTGCCTACGGTTTCCCTGAGATTGAAATACTCATAAAGTATATCGTATTCGCCGGATTCGTATTTTATGATCTCCAGCAGTTTCATAACAAGATTATTCATCCGTTCTGTTTCGCTGATAATAGTGTCGCAGTATTTTTCAGCCATTTCGTGATCTGTTTCAAGGAATAACTTGAGACCCTCTGAATATCCCTGTATGATTGCGATGGGGGTTTTCAGCTCGTGTGAAACACCGGAAATGAATACTTTTCTTAAGCTGTCGATCGTCTTTTCCTGCTCAATATCGTCCTGCAGTTTTTTATTTTTCTGTCTTAGGTCGACAAGTGCGTTTTCAAGAGAATCGGACATTTCATTGATACTGTCTGACAATATCGAAAGCTCGGTGATGTTGTTTGGCTCGCACTTCTTTGAGAAGTCCAGCTTTGACATGTTTTTTGTGATAACGCTCATTTCACCCAACGGTTTTGTAACCTGATGAACGTATATCGTTATCAGTATCAATGCAACGGACAGTACGATCATTGCCACGACAGCAATAAATATAACTGCAATTCTGGTAGACAGGTCAACGGTAGTTTTAACTTTGTATATCTTTATCGTCAGACCTGAATCGGTTATCCATGTGCCTTCGAGATACACTGTGTTTTTTGATCCCGAAGTATCCTGACATAATCTGAAGGAGTTGACACCGGTTGAGCCCAGATCCATTACTTCGGTATAATTTTTCCGTTCCGAATCGGGAATCAGTATGAGCTCTCCCTCCGAGTAAGGAGGTATTGCCATGGAGCCCTTATAAGAGGTAGAGTATACAAACTCATTGCTCTCTGTAAATATCTCGATACTGACTTCGTATTCACGTTCTATGGTGTCCATATCGAGTATGAAGTTTTCTGTGGAACTCAGATATATATCTGCTATTTCTCTTTCTGCAGAAAAAGCTCTTACTGCCGAAAAAGCAAGGTAAACATAGTCAAGTCCCGTATATGTAACAAAAATGATTATTGTCATAACAAAAAGCAGCACTACCGATATCACTCGTACGAGTTTGCTGCTCAAGGACCGTCTTTTCAGCTTTTTCTGTTCAATTTTTTTCTTTTTCGACATAAAATTACTCGCTCTCGATCTTATATCCTGTTCCGTATATAGTCTTTATGTATTTTGTGCCCCACTGACCCAGCTTTGTGCGAAGTCTGGCAACGTGTGAATCGACTGTACGCATATCTCCGTCAAAGTCAAAGCCCCAGATATCGTCAAGGAGCTGTTCACGGGAGAATACTCTGCCCGGATTGGAGATGAGCTTATACAGAATACTGTATTCCTTAAGAGTGAGCATAACAGGTGAACCGCTTATCCATACGTCATGAGCTTCCGCATCAAGCTTCAGCTCACCGACATTGTAAATAGTGGTTTCTGTTTTTATAGCCTCTCTCTTGAGAAGAACTGCAACTCTTTTCATGAGTACGGAAGGACTGCAGGGCTTTGTTACGTAATCGTCTGCACCTGCTTCAAAGCCTGTGAGCTCGTCAAATTCCTGACTTCTTGCAGTAAGCATGATAACAGGGACATTTGATGTTTCTCTGATGGTGCGGCATACTTCCCAACCGTCTATCTGCGGCATCATGATGTCGAGAATGACAAGTGCAATATCCGGATTATCTCTGAATATCTCAAGAGCTTCTTCACCGTCACAGGCAGACATCGGTTCGTAGCCGTCACGGCGGAGAAAGTCGCACACTAAGTTTCTGATAAGTTCTTCATCGTCTGCAACAAGAATTTTCTTCATACTAAACTCCTCACTTTTTTATTGTAAGTTTTTCGATGTTCTTTCAAATATACGGGTCTTTTTTATTGCCGAAATAAAAGGAATACCGGCAAGCATACACATTACTGTCTGTCCTGCCATTATCTCAAGTGCAGAGATAAAAAACAACTCTGCAGTTTTATCACCCAGATACCATATTTCAAGTCCTATAATAAGTCCGTTAAAAAGTACGGGAGGCAGCGTAGCCAAAACAGGAATACCTTTGAATGTAACATTTCTCAGTGCATAGGACGAAAGTGCCGCCAACAGAGACGCCGTAGTCCCGCAAATGATGTCAACGATTCCGAACGGGCTCGAAATATTTGCGATAAGACAGCCTATGGCAAGTCCCGGTATCGCCGCAGGAGTGAATACAGGCAAAACAGTCAGAATTTCAGAAAGTCGGAACTGTACTGCATTGTAAGCAAGTCCCAATGCATTGGATACATAGGTCAATGCTACATAAAGTGCCGCTATAACAGCAGCCTGAGTAATGTACAGGGTGGATTTTTTTTTCATTTTTCAATTCTTCTTTCCGTAGTTTTATTTTCGGTCAGGATGGTTCCGAACTGACCGCAGATATGTTAAGTATGTATCTGCACTTTATATTTTAACAAACTGTGAAGACAAAGTCAAGAAAAATGATGATGTTACACACTTTGTATAAAAAAATATACTGTTGTCGAAATGTGTAAAAAAATATAAATTTAATTATTGTTTTTATTTAAATTATCCAAATAATTGTTTACTTTTACATAAAAGTATGGTAAAATAAAATTGAAACAGATAATAAATCTGAAATATCTTGCAAAGGGGATGTATATATGAACATCACTGTTATCGGACGCAAATGTACACCGAGAGACTCTTTTAAAGAAAGGGTGGAGAAGAGGCTTTCCAAAGTTGACCGTTTTTTTGCTCATGATGCTGATGCAAAAGTTACTGCAACGGTAGAAAAATCATATCAGACGGTTGAAATTACCGTCACAAGTGCAGGTATGGTTTTCCGTGCTCAGGAAAGAGCCGATAATCTTAACGATGCTCTTGATAAATGCGTCGATAATCTTATCCGCAGGATAAGAAAGAACAAGACAAAGCTGGAAAAGAGGCTTCGCAGCGGTGCATTTGATGCAATTTCCGATGATGAAATTGCAGAGGAAACTGATTTCGATCTGGTTCGTACAAAGGCGGTTGCAGTCAAGCCCCAGAGTGTTGAGGAAGCTATTCTTCAGATGAATATGCTCGGACATGAGTTTTATATGTTCAGAAATTCCGCAACAGATGCAATTTCACTTGTATATAAGAGAAAAGACGGCGGCTACGGTCTTTTGGAGCCGGATGAAGAATAAGAATTGATTTAAGTGGGACAGCTTAACGAAGGCTGTCCCTTTGTTGTTGTTAATTTAAATTGTTAATTGATTTACTTGACATTCTCCCTTTAACTCTTTAAAATAAATGCAGTAGGGTGACGGGAGTAATCCGAATCAGCCTTAAAACGGCTGTTTTTAAGTCTTTTCGGCATTTCGGATTTGAAAGGCGACAGCTTTCCTTCATCCTCAATACCAAAAATCCAATAAAAATTTCTCGTTCTGAGGTCGAAGATTTTTTACAGCTCGGATTTTTGGCAAGACAAAGCACAAAACGCAGCAAATTCTAACGGATCTGCGAGTATTTTAACGACGGATTGACGAAATCAGTCTGTAAAAAACCGGTTCGTATTTTAAAGGAGAATTGATATGGATAATATATTTTTTGATTTTGACAAAAAACTTATTGATGCATCAGAAAAAGCCCTGGAAAGGGTATCTGACAGCTTCAAAAGAATAGACGAAGTTACCGAATACAATCAGCATAAGGTGCTGTCTTCATTTATTAAGCATCGTGTCAGCGAGACACAATTATGGGGCTCTACGGGCTACGGCTACGGCGATCAGGGCAGAGAGCTGGCAGATTCGATCGTTGCCGACTGCTTCGGTGCAGAGGATGCTCTTATAAGATATAATTTTACCTGCGGTACGCATTCGTTAGGCATAGCACTTTTTGCCATGCTTCGTCCGGGAGACACAATGCTTTGCATTACGGGCAGACCTTATGATACTATCTGTCCCGTTATCGGTATGGACGGGGCAAACGGACAGGGTTCTCTTGCGGATTACGGTATAAAGTACATGCAGACTGACCTTGATAAAAACGGTCATATTGACCTTGATGCAGTTGCTCAAACCCTTAAAAGTAATAAAATCAAGCTTGTATATTTACAGCGTTCAAGGGGCTATACTCTGCGTGACAGCCTTTCCGTTGCCGACATCGGCGAAGCGGTAAAGGTAGTAAAGGCTAACAGCGATGCTATCGTTATGGTTGACAACTGTTACGGTGAATTTGTGGAAAAATGTGAGCCCACGGCTGTTGGTGCTGATCTTATCGTCGGAAGTCTTATCAAAAATCCCGGCGGCGGTATCGCAAAATGCGGCGGCTACATGGCAGGACGAAAAGACCTTATTGAGCTTTGTTCCTACAGAATGACTACACCGTCACTGGGCAGGGAAGTGGGAGCAACCCTTGAAAGTAACAGAGAAATTCTTATGGGACTTTTTCATTCACCTCATGTTGTAGGCGAAGCACTTAAAACTGCAGTATTTGCCGCTTCACTCTTTGAGGGCTTCGGATTTGAAACAACGCCGTCATCAAACGATACAAGGCATGATATAATTCAGGCAATCAAGCTTAAAAACAGCGAAAATCTTATCGCATTCTGTCAGGGACTTCAGAAAGGCTCACCTGTTGATTCTTATGTAACTCCCGAACCCTGGGACATGCCGGGCTATCCTTGTCAGGTTATCATGGCAGCAGGAGCATTTACATCAGGTTCATCAATTGAGCTTTCGGCAGATGCACCTTTGAGAGAGCCCTTTGCGGTATGGATGCAGGGAGGTCTTAATTTCCACAGCGGAAAAATCGGTATTATGCTTGCCGCTGAGGAAATGATAAAAAAAGGCATAATCTGATTTCGATTTGTAAAATAAATTCTGATAAAAAGTGCGTACCTCAAACGCCGACCACCCGTAAGTCAGTATTTGTTTCTCGAACAAAATTCCCTGTATTTTCTGTTCTTACGAAACTGCGAAACACTTTAAAATACAAATTTCGGATATAAGAAAAGGCATAAATTCCCGATAATGCTGACGCATATCGGGAATTTTTAACGCATTATTGTGCCAAAGGCTCATATTTTAAAGAAGTGCTTCCTTGCGGGTAGTCGACGAAGCAACACCTTCTTTTATAATTTACAATACATTTCCTGTGCTTTGGGGATAAAACCGATTTTTTCATAGAGTTTAATTGCACCGGGATTGTTCACAAGGACATCAAGATTTATGAAACTGCAGTTTTGCCATTTTCCTGAATTGCTCACGATACAATTCTGATATTGCAGGTATATCGTTGTTAGTTGCTTTTCTTATCATAGTTGCACCTCTTTTGTGTACCAACTCGGCACAGGATTCTGCATATTGTCATACCATTCCAAAACATCTTTTGCTTGATTGAGCATTGTCTGAATTTCACCGTCACCGAAAGGAATAGCCCACGGAATTGATGAAAGCATATTACTGCTGATATAAAGTGCAAGGAGTTTCCAAAAATCCATTGGCACTTCATCATCAAAATAGCCGTTAACAATGCCCGAAGCAAAAAGCGGAGCAGACTGAGCACACCATACAATACGGTTGAATTCTTCCCACGGGTCACCGAAATCATATCGGTCAAAGTCTATAATTACAATTCTGCCGTTTTCAATCATCATATTGCCGATGTGATAATCACCGTGCTGATAGGTTTGAGGTCTGTTTTTCAGTAAATGTCGGTTAGCTTCTATGTAGTCAATAATATACTCAGCACCGTCAAATTTTATAGGACAGTCATTATACATCTGTATTTTCCTGTCCATTT
>CAZTFS010000091.1:0-9060 GCA_964613045.1 uncultured Eubacteriales bacterium | reverse complement strand
CTGTATCGCTGCATCTGCACGATTGTAAATTGTACATTGTACATTGTTAATTGGCATGACAAATTTTAATTTAGCGGAACAATTGCAGAGCGTTGATGATCACGTATATTATTAAACAGCAAAAAACGACCTGCACAAGCAGGTCGTTTTTTTTGCTTGATTATTTCAGATAAGCTTCGATGTACTGAGCGAAAAGCTCGTATGTCTTATCGGAGCAGTCGCTGTCGTCTGAAAGGCTGTGGCCTGAATTGGGATAAGATACGAAGTCGTACTTTACACCTGCTGTCTCAAGAGCGGCAACGAGAGTAAGAGCGTTTGAGTAAGGAACTGTTGCGTCCTTTTCGCCGTGAGCGATAACCGTGGGAACGGCTGTGTTAATATAAGCTATGGGTGAAACTGCAAGCAATGCTGCCTTGCTGTCAGAGAAATTATCGGCTGTGATTTCTGTGCCTGTTGCCCAGGAGCAGAGTGTGTAGATACCCTCAGTTCCGATGTCACTGCTGAGGAAATTTTCATCCGCAAGGTTTGTGGGACCGCAGAAGTTTACAACTGCAACAGGTTCGATAGCAGAAACATCAGCCTTTGAATATGCATAAAGCATTGAAAGATGACCGCCTGCTGACATTCCTGTAAGAAGCATCTTGTTGATATTAACGCCGTTTTCATTGCCGATTGCTTTTATTTTTGAGGTTGCGGCTGTAATGTCGTCGAGAATATCATACATATTGACATCCTCGGAAAGATAGCGGTAGTTTATCGTTGCCGCCGCACAGCCGTAGTTGTCAGCGATATTTTTCGCTGTGTCTGTATAGGTGCTCTTATCTCCGCCAATCCATGCACCGCCGTGAATCATAAGCACAAGACCCAGCTCGCCGTCGTTGTTGTCAGGAATGTACAGGTCAAGCACCTGACGGGTTTCGTTTCCGTAGGCTACATTTTTAAACGAGGAGTAGTCAACGGTAACATTGATGCCGAAAAGCGACATGAAGAATGAAATGACAGACATGAAAAATGCAATAAGTTTTTCTAACATGATTTTAACCTCCGTAAATTGTGTTGAGGAAATGACCCCCAATTACAATTATAAATACATGAAAATAAAAGTCAATGAAAAATTAAATTTATTGAAATTCTTCGTTGCCGATTTTTTCAATTGCTTCGCCCATCAGGTCAAAGAATTTTTGAAGCATCTTGCTGTCTTTTTCGTCGGAAATACTGCCCATTGTCATTCGGAGATTTCCGTTTACTGTCATTGCTGTTATGGCAGCACAGGGCTTATTTTTTGCCGCACCGAAAAAGTATGCTTCTGCTATTCTGCTTTCACCGAAACGGTAGCTTTGAGTATCAAGGGGACCGACATTGCTCAACGCCAGATTTGAATTGGAATAAAACAGCTTTACTATAAATTCCGCCTGAGCATATATCATGCTTGAATAACCGATATTCAGCAGCGGGATCGCACGAAGCCCTAAGAATTCATCCTTCTTGTTCTCTTTTGTGCTTTTTGCCGCCGCTTTAAGAGTGTCAATGATGTTGTCCGATATTTTGTCCACAGTGCAGGACATGAAATTTACATGATTAGTGTAACCGAGTCTGTCAGGATCTTTTATGTAACGGCGAAGATCAACGGCACAGGAAAGCGTAAATTTGTCTTGATTGCCTGTCATTTTTCCGAATGCATCAATATATGCTGCTGCGAGAATGTCGTTTACCGTTGCACCGTACTTTTTGCCTGCAATCATGGCTTTTTTGAATGTTTCGGCATCCATGCCGAATTTTATGAGATTGATATGATCTGATCCCTCTCCTTTTTTTGTGAAAGGAAGAGTCTTTTTTTCTTTCGGTACAGTGTTGACAAGCAGTTTTTTTGCTTTTTTAGCTTTATCCGCAGGCATGTCGGAGTAAACCTCCTTGTAGCCTCTCGGACCGTTGCTGAAACAGTCCGTCAACATTCCCGTTTCCACGTATTTGTTGTATGCATTGAAAAAATCGGTCAGAAATTGCTTGATGCCGCCGCCGTCCATTACCATGTGATTCCATTTCATGCAGAAAACACTTTTTCCGCCACATGTAAAAACGGCAGTCATAAACTGAATGGTTGAATCAAGGGGGATATAGCCCTCAAGAAATTCCTCGGCGGCTTTTTCAAGATCATCGGTCTCTTCTACGGTCAGAAGCTCCTGAGCCGTGAAATCACACACAAGCCAGTAAGGATTAATGTGATTATCCACAACTTTTGAATGAAGGATAGGAACTTTGTTGAATACGCAGATAAGTACATCCCTGATTTTTTCCGTATCGGGAATGTCATCATAGAAAAACATTCCACGGGCAGTCCTGTCCATATAACAGCGACACATATAGTTGACTTTGTCATACATTTCAAGCGGTATTTTTTTCATGTTATCAATCCTCGATAATATGGCTGAAGAAGAAATTTTTTCTGTCCTCAGAATTGATTACTTTAATGGGTTTTATCTGATTGAGATTCGCTCCGTTTTCTTTAAGCATCTGACGGTAAGCATCGTAAGTGCCGTGTTCAAGGAATTTAACTTCACAGTGACCCAACGCACCGCTTTTTATGAGAGGTCCTACGGAAACATTGCCATTGCAGAGTGCTTCTTCAAATTTTTCGGAGTAAAGCTTTTCATCGGATGCGGTATGGGGCAAAGTACTTTCAATAAGCAGTACATAATGTCCCGGTGAAGTGTTTCTGTCGGGATAAATACTGTAGCCGACGAACATATCCTGCATTTCATCGGAGAAGTTACCCACGATCTCGTCAAAGGCGAGCTGATTTATCTTTTCACCGCTGATGTTTGCGATCTGGTTAAGTCTGTAGCAGAAAGTCACTTTCGGAGACTGATGATAATAGCCTGTTACTTTGACGACATCTTCAATTCTGTAACGGTAGAAGCCGCTCAGATTCGTAAGTATCATTTCGTATTCTTTTCCGATCTCCAGCTCACTGATGGTCAGCGGACGTGTGCCTTCGGGAGCATCAAGAGGCATAAATTCATAAAAACCGTTCTGGGGAAGAAGTACATACTCAAAGGAGTTGAGCTCAATAGGAACAGCCATGAGTGCTTCTGTTGCGGCATAGCCCAGGTAATGAATGGGCATGTCCTCACCGATATAACGGCGAAGTCTTGATGCGTAATGGGAAAGAGCACCTGTTCCCATTCCGTACATCCAACTGCACTTTTTCCAAATCCTCGGAATGATGGGTGAATCATCAAATCCTTTGCTGAATTCGGTTCTTAATTCATTTGCTCTTTTCGGGTCGGGCTTGATCTTTTTCAGCAGGCTTTTTCTGATGTGATCGGGCATTTTTATGCTGTCGTCTATAGTGCCGTTTTCAATATCTTTGCAGAACATTTCCCAATTTTCTTCCAGATAAAAGAACATGGATTCAAGCGTTGTTATAAAGATCGTTCCGAGATAGCTTATATCGCTGTCCTGCAAGGCAAAACGCAGTTTTACGTAATGCATATCCATATCAATATCATTTTCGGGAAACATTACTTCTTTAGGAGAAGAAGTGAAAAATTTTACGAGGGGACGAAGATTGAGTAGCGGTATTGAGGATAAACAACTGACGGTAGCACCCGAGGGGAGCTTTCTCGAAGTAATCTCAGCGGTTAAAAGACCACGCTGGGGAGGGAGCAGTTTTTTGTTTTTTGCAAAATACTTGACTGCACAGCCCACGGGAGCACTGAAGCTGAAGCACTGACAGTTCCACTCCGCCGTACCTGAAAGCGGTACAAGCTTTGATCTTCCCGTGCTGCCTGATGATTCAGTGAATCTTCGGATATATCTGTTGGTTATAAGTCCCTTTTCGCCCTGAGCCATACGCATGACGTAATCTTCATAATCACCGTAGGAAGAGAGCGGAACAATATTCTGATAATCATTGACCGACTTGACTTTATCAAAATTATTTGCTTTGCCGTAAACGGTATTTTTGTTGTCTTTCATAAGAGACAAAAGTACCTTTTCCTGTTTTTTGTTCGCATTTGAAGCATAAATACAGAGCTTGATGTGTTCAGCTATGCCTAAAAATCCGCCTATTGCAGTAAATAACGGTCTGAAAATTTTAAGTGACATATTTCTTTCTCCATCGTGTATGTTTTTCTTTCCTCTATTAGAATAAACTATTTTTATGGGATTTACAAGAAGAAAATTTGATTCAACTTTAAGTCGATTGATTTTTATGTGCTTTTGTGCTTAAATAGGCTCAAAAGGAGAGTGATCTTATGGATTCTCAGTACACAGGAAAAAAGATTCTGGAATCAAGAAAATCCCGTGGAGAGACGCAAAAGGACATTGCTGAAGCGATGAATGTTTCCGTTGCGGCGGTGAGCAAGTGGGAGAGAGGACTTAATTTCCCCGATATCTCATTGCTGGAGCCGTTAGCACAGCATCTGGATATTTCCGTTTCGGAATTATTGGGACTTGAAAATGAATCTGCGGATAAAATTATAAGTAATATGGCTCAGATATCTGCTATCGAAAAGGAAAATAACTCAAAAACCGTAAAAGGGAATATTGTTGCATTATTCTCTGCCATCGCTGTTTTTGTATTGCTTTCCTGCGGAATATATTTTCTCCGGAATAATGATAATGTCGTTGAGATTCTGTTTGGTTACCGTAACGCAGGAATTTTTAATCTCTCGGCACTGCTGCTTGGAGTTGTTGCATGGGGATCCGGCATAGCTGCAATCTTATCCGAAGGAAAAGGACGGATATTTTCTTTTATAAGCTTTGTATGCTGTGCCGTTGCAATGTATATTCCTGTTCTGATTATTGATTCTGCCATGCGTTCCGGCGGTTGCGGAACGGTTGAGGATCTGAGCTTTGCATACAATTTTGCATCGGTTGTTCTGCTTATCGGCACTGTGATCTTTAATGCATTTGCACATTTCAGGAAGAAATGAATATTGCAAAGGAGCTGAAAAACAGTAAGTTTTTTACAGCTCCTTTTCTCTTGCAATTTATACGGTTTTATGGCACAATTATTTTGCAATTCATTGAGCATTTTTTTGTGAGGGATATCTATGAGTGGGCACGAATTTAAAAGTAAATGGATATGTGCCGACATGACGGTTAAAGACAGATTTTCGCCTGTATTCAGAAAGGATTTTTCCGTATTGAAGACTTTCGGAAGAGTGACAGCCGAAGCTGCTGATGATTGTACGGCAAAAGTTATTCTGAAAAAAGGGGATATCACCAAGGAATTTACAGTATGCGGCGGTATTTATGTACATACTTTTAAAGTGTATTTATGTACATACTTTTAAAGTCTCTTGAAATATATTTGAATATGTGTTAAAATGTATTGAAAAGAGAAATTGCAAAGGAATTTGTGAAGTGAGCAAAATGGAAGGTCATGAAAATTTTGAACCTGTTGAGAAGGAGATAAATGATGGCGGAAAGAAGAATAAACGTATGGAAATATTTATTGTTGCAGTGATTGCAGTGATCGTTATTGCCGTCGTTGTAACTGCGGTGATCGTAAAAAGTAAAAATAAAAGTAATAATGATGGAATCACTGTGGAAGCATCGGGTGATGTTTTGGACGAAAGTGCCGAAAATTATGAGCCTGTGTCGATGAAAGACGAGCCGGACATTTCTTTTGAGGGTGTTTCCGATGTTTTTGTTTCTGAGTTTGAAGAGCATCAGATAGCAACCACTGCTATTGATGCCTATAAGCCTGAACCTGTCCGGACAACTGTTTCTGCTGTTCAGACAGAGAAGCAGACTTCGGTGTCAACAACTCAGTATCTTGAAACAACAACCGTAAAGACCGATGCTGCTGCTGACTCGAACAGTAAGGTCATGTCGCTAATTGAAGCTTTCTTTAACGGAACGTATTACGTGGACGGCACAATGATATCAGCCGGAAGTCAGTCACCAATGGAAATGGCTATGAACGGCAATGACTTTCAAATATATTCGGAACTGGAAGGTGTGGATATTTCCGTTATGAATTATGACGGAAAGCTGTATCTGATGAATCCCGATAACAAGACCTATATCGAAATAAATTCGGCACTTAAAAAAATGATGGGTGTTGAAGATGATTCTTTTACCTTTGAATTCAATAAGGTCAAGTTTGACAGTAAATCTCCCACGTCTGTAACAAAAGCAACTTACAACGGTAACAGTGCCGTATGCTATACATATAAGGACTCGACAAACTGTATTGAATTTATCGCAGTCGGTGATGAGATAAAGCAGATCACTCAGTACAGTAACAGTAATGCTGAAACTGTGCTGCAGGCTGATGAATTTTCTGCTGAGATCCCTTCAGATATGTTGACTTTTAAAGGTTATTCTAAGGCTAATATGGTATCATTTCTGAAAGACTTAATGTAACGGAGGAAATAAAATGGATCAGAATATGAATAATGAAAATATGCAGAACAACGAGATGCAGAACAACGATGCAAACGGCAATGATATCCGTTTTGACATTGAAAACAGAGTTGAGGTCGTTTCTGCAGATGCGGCAAAGAAAAAGAAAAACAATATGCTTCCCGTGATAATCGCAGCGTCTGTACTTCTTGTAGCTGTTATCTGCGGTATTATCTGGTTTTTTGCGGGCAACGGTGCAGACAATAATGTTACGTCTGATGAAGTGACAACGGAAGACAGCCATAACGCTTCTGCACTTCTTTCTTATATCGAGCAGAATATGGAAGAAAATCTGACAGATGAAGAAGGACAGTCGGTATCGAGAGAAGAATATGTAAGCAAGGTTCAGCAGATGGTAAGTGAAGCCACAACTACTGTGAGTGAAGATGTAGGCTCATA
Source organism: uncultured Eubacteriales bacterium (assembly GCA_964613045.1). GTDB lineage: Bacteria > Bacillota > Clostridia > Oscillospirales > Acutalibacteraceae > UBA1081. The sequence continues at coordinate 2,244 of CAZTFS010000091.1, read as the reverse complement.
TAATCCCAATACGATAGTGGAGGTTACGACTAAAGCTGACGATGCAGACAATGCAGATACCGTAAACAACGCTACCGAGCTCGAAAAGTCTCAGAAAGCCATCAAATTATTCCTTAACCGTAGCTGCTACATAAAGGGTGCAATGTATGGCGGCGGAGAGGGTAATCCTGTTGTAATGTCTTTAGACGGAAACAATTTTGAAGCACTTACCAATCTTGACGGTGTGGAAGTTTCAATCTTATGTCTTGACGGAACTCTGTACATCAAGCGTCCTGCAACCAAGCAGTATCTGGAGATGACTGACACTGTTATGAATCTTGTGGGAATCTCACCTGATGAGTTCAGTATGAATTTCGGAACTGCAGATTATGAAACCATGCAGAAAAGACTTATAAAAACTTACATGGTTACAATAAACGGGGAAAACGGTATTTGCAGTGAATATCAGAATGAGGATCAGACCTTCAAGTTCTATACTGTCGGTGATTCATTAAAGGAGATCGATATCTGTGACAGTGACGGTGAAGTAATTACACAGCTGGTTGTTGATTATATTTCTGAAGCTATCCCTGTCGATCAGCTCACACTCAAAGGCTATACAGCCTCATCCATTACAGTCATTTTTGCCGATCTTATGTAAGGAGCAGTATTTATGATTTGTCCGAATTGCGGAAGACAGATTGATGATGATTCGAGATTCTGCCGATTTTGCGGAGCTGAATTTATCGGGGAGGAGACCGTGCTGGAGATAAGCCCTGAAGAAGATTTACAGGAACCTTCCGAAAAACTCAACAAGAGCAAACGTCCGTCAAATATACGGCTTGTGTTCGTTCTTGCTGTAATAATTACCTCTTTTGCCGTTCTTATGATCGTGCTGATGAGTAAAGGTGTATTCAGCGGCAGTATCGGCGGTGAAGTTGTAACCGATGCAGTAGGCGAGGAAATACGTGAAGGCAGAGGCTCTGCGGATATATCTGTTATGGATACAGACGGCACTGTCCGTCAGATCGAAACTGACCGTTCGCTTCTTACTGCGGAATCGATACTCAGAGAGTATACTGCCGTTATGAATCAGTTGAAGAATGATGCTGTCGGTTTTACAAAAATAAGATATCAGAATCTGCCTGCCGAACATCAGAGCTTAGGCGGGTTGGGGGGACTTGTGCTTCCCATAATTGAGAAATATGTCACATCAAAAACTGCATCGAATCCTGTTGTGTATACAGCTGGAAATGCAGATAAGCTTCCTGTGATAAATTCGCCTTACGGCTGTCTTCTGACGGATGCGACAAAAATCAAAAATGCATATTGTGAGATAATTGAAGGTGATATGTATAAGCTTGTCATTACAGTTTGTGATGAGCTGAATCCCGAGATACTGTCTGCCGGTGCAACAACATCATCAGGGGCAGTCAGCGGAATTTTTGATCCTTACGATGCCGCAGAGCAGATCAAATCAATATCATCACTTGCGTTAAGCGATATTGATTTTAATTATACGGGCTGTACCGTAACATTGATCTATGACAATGACACAAAACAGGTGCAATCGATCAATCAGAGCATGAATATTGATATCACTGCGAATGCGTATATTACTGATATCAAGGCAAGGATCGTGGATATTACCGAATATACTCAGTTTGAGTACTGATAAGAAACGCAGGGTGTTTTATGTCCTGCGTTTTCTGTGTCTTAAACGGCGTATCACCGTATTATTTGTAACACATTGATGATCACATTTCATGGAGGATAAGATCTTGATTTATACCGCTCTTACGAAAAAAGCAATGCAGATAGCTTTCGATGCTCACAAAGATGCAATTGATAAAGGCGGGTTGCCGTATATTCTGCACCCTGTACATGTCGCTGAAAGTATGACAGATGAAATAACAACGGCAGTTGCTCTGTTGCATGATGTTGTTGAGGATACAGATATCACCTGTGAACAGCTTCTTAAAAGAGGGATTGATGAATATATTGCGGAATGTGTTGATATTCTTACTCAGAGGGAAAACGAGAATTATTTTGACTATATAGAACGAGTAAAAACAAATCCCGATACTGTCAGAGTCAAGCTTGCTGACCTTGAGCATAACAGCGATTTAAGCCGTATTGAAAGTATAACAAAGTCAGATCTTGAACGGACGGAAAAATATAAAAAGGCAATTGAGATGCTCAAAGAAGAAAAACAATAATTTGTCGAACCGTTTCAATGAACAATTTACAATTTACAATGTACAA
>CAZTFS010000090.1:0-9449 GCA_964613045.1 uncultured Eubacteriales bacterium | reverse complement strand
GCAGGCGTTTTTTTTGTAAATCATTGTACATTGTAAATTGTAAATTGTTCATTGAAACGGTTCGACAAATTATTGTTTACCGTTCCAATATAGCCGCGGAATTTGCACCGATATCAACGCTGTATCTGTTAAAGCCCTGACCTGTTATACACTCAGAGCCCTGCCATTCATCGGGAAGATAATATGTTATCGGGTGAGGGTTATTATTGGCAATGACAAGCAATTTATCGACTGCACTTATTCTGCCGTAAGCCACACAGCCCATTGCCGAAGAAACGGGAATAAATCGTCCTGTTTTAAGGCAATGATATTTTTTTCTTATCTGTCCTAAGAACCTGAACAGCCCGAAGACCTCGCCTTTTTCCTTGTTCCACGGAAAAAATGTGCGGTTAAACGGATCTTTTAATCCCTCGGTCAGCATTTCATCACCGTAATAAAGTGACGGCACACCCGGAAGCGTATACTGAAGTATCGACGCCTGTTTCAGCAGTCGTTCTGCTGTTTCACGCTGTTTTTCACTGAGTTTCAGCCCGAATTGCCTGTCCCTGCCGATGCCTTCACCGTCAAGACCGCCCAGAACGCTGAAAATACGCTCCGTATCATGTGTTCCAAGATGGTTCATCAGACAATCCAGCACCTGAGGAGGATAATTTTCACAAACGGTCATGATCGAGTCCATAAACTCCTCTGCGTTTGCATTTTTCATAAAATTGATTATTGCAGATCTGAACGGATAATTCATAACCGAGTCCAGCTCATCGCCGAGAAGATATTTTCTTCTGCCGCCGTGACTTATCTTATTGCTGGCATCCTCCCATACTTCGCCTAAAAGAAGTCCGTCGGGCTTTATTCTTTTTACTGCGTTACGAAGCTTTACGATAAAGCTGTCGGGCAATTCATCCGCCACATCAAGACGGAATCCGTAAGCACCCGCTTTCATCCATTTTTCAACTACGCCGTTTTCGCCTGTTATATACGATGAAAATCCCTCATCATCTTCATTTGTTTCGGGAAGAGATCTGACACCCCACCAGGAGTCATAATCGTCGTTCCACTTTTTGAAATTATACCAGCTGACATACTCCGAATCGGGGGAATTATACGCACCCACCGAATCGTATCTGTTATACATATTGAAATATATGCTGTCAGCCCCCGTATGGCTGAAAACTCCGTCAAGAAGTATCTTCATACCATACTTCTCTGCTTGAGTGCAAAGATGTCTGAAATCCTCTTCATCACCCAACAGCGGGTCGATCTTCATGTAATCAGCTGTGTCGTAACGGTGATTTGAATGAGACTCGAATATGGGATTGAGGTATATGCATGTGACACCCAGCTCTTTAAGATACGGAAGCTTCATTTCTATACCTTTCAGATCGCCGCCGAAAAAGTCTGCATTCCATCTGCCGTATTTTTCATTTTCGTGCCACTCGGGAACCTCATCAAAAGAAGCATGAAGAACTCTGTCATAAGGGACATTATTTTTCTTTTCCCCCGAGAAATAAAAACGGTCGGGAAATATCTGATACATTACACCGCCGGGAAAATCCGAAGGCGTTTTAAATTCGGGAGAATATACCGTCTGTTGCCATTCATTGCCGCCGTCGGCAAACTGACCTTTTCCGTTGGAATGAAGAAAAATTCTTCCTCTGCCCCATACTGTATCGTACTCAAAATGATAAAAATAAAGTCCTGCTGTGTTATATGTATAACGGACACTCCACCACTCGGTTATATTATCGGTGGATCTCCACTCAAGCTTTACATATTCCTTATCACATCCGTCAAGACCCGTTACAAGGTAAACGGCTGTACAGCCCATATCTCTGGGCATACAGACGGAAAGCCACAGGGAATCCCCTGCGGCTGTACTACCGAATATTGATTTATGCCTTATATCTCTTGAATTGTAAGGAACGAAAAACATTTATTTTGTACCCTTTGCGGATTTTGTATGCCAGATGTCTCTTGCATAATCGTTGATCGAACGGTCAGCTGCAAAGATGCCTGCACCTGCGATGTTCATAAGTGACATTTTGTTCCAGAGCTTTCTGTCACCGTAAAGAGCTTCAGCCTTTTTCTGAGCATTTCTGTAATCAGCAAAATCAGCAAGAACCATGTAAGGATCGTGATGAATTATGGTTGCACCTACTTCGGGGAACTTCTGACCGTTGATACCGACATTGTTAAGAAAATCAATTGTCTTGTGAAGCTCAGCGTTGTTATGATAATAAATTGAAGGATCATAGCCGTTGTTCTGAAGCTGAGTTACTTCGGGAGTGTTCATACCGAAAATGATGATGTTGTCATCACCGACAGCCTCACATATCTCAACATTTGCACCGTCCATAGTACCGAGAGTAACCGCACCGTTTATCATAAGCTTCATGTTACCTGTACCTGAAGCCTCTGTTCCTGCCAGGGAGATCTGCTCTGAAATATCTGCTGCGGGCATAAGTCTTTCAGCGGCTGTAACATTGTAATCCTCAACATAAACAACTTTCATATACTTACTGACAACAGGATCGTTGTTGACCATATCAGCAAGAGCGATGATAAAGCTGATGATCTTCTTTGCAACAAAGTAGCCGGGAGCTGCCTTTGCACCGAAAATATATGTGTGAGGAACGTAGTTGCCGTTGGGATTCTCTTTTATCTCAAGATATTTTGCAAGAATATTGAGTGCATTAAGATGCTGTCTCTTATACTCATGAAGACGCTTTACCTGTACGTCAAAAATTGAATCGGGATCAATTTCAATGCCCTGTGTCTTCTTGATAAGAGCCGCAAACTGCTTTTTCTTTGTCTTCTTGATATTTTCAAGGTCAGAGAGAACCTTTTCATCATCTGCGAACTTTTTCAGATTCTCAAGTTCTGAACCCTCGAGAATGAATCCGTCACCGATGAGCTTTGTAAGATATTCCGTAAGCTCGGGGTTTGCCTGACAGAGCCAACGTCTGTGAGCAATACCGTTTGTGACATTCTTGAACTTATCGGGAGTCAATCTGTAAAAATCGTTGAATACAGTGTCCTTAAGGATCTGTGAATGAAGAGCCGAAACACCGTTTACGCTGTGACATGCGGCAACGCACATATTAGCCATTCTGATAACTCCGCCTGAAATAATCGCAGTTCTTTCAACATACCCTGCATCGTGAGTTGCATTCCATACATAGCTTCTGTAACGGTTGTCGATCTCCTTGATGATCTCATAAACACGGGGAATAAGTCTCTTTACAAGATCCTCACCCCAACATTCAAGAGCTTCCTTCATAACTGTATGGTTTGTGTAAGCAACTGTTTTTGTTACGATATTCCATGCATCATCCCAGCCGTAACCGCACTCATCGAGCATGATTCGCATAAGCTCGGGGATAGAAAGAGTGGGATGAGTGTCATTAATATGAATAGCAACTTTATCAGCAAAGTTATCAAGAGTCCCGTACTGACGAAGATGATGATGAATGATATCCTGTATTGAAGCGGAAACAAGGAAATACTGCTGACGGAGACGCAGACTCTTACCTTCGGGATGATTGTCTGCAGGATAGAGAACCTTACTGATGACTTCCGCCATAGCATTCCTCTCCATTGCACGCATGTAATCACCCTGATTGAACAGAGCCATATCAAGTCCGGGAGCTTTTGCAGACCAGAGACGAAGAACGCTGATACCCTTACCGTCTTTACCTGCAACGAACATATCATAAGGTACTGCTTGAATAGCAGTGTAATCCTTAAGCTCTACATGATGATAATGACTGTCCCATATTTCCTCAACATGACCCTCAAAGCATACCTCAACAGTGCTTTCTTCTCTGGGCATGAGCCAGACATCACCGCCGGGAAGCCATGCATCGGGAAGCTCTGTCTGCCAGCCGTCAATCAATTTTTGTTTGAAGATACCGTATTCGTAAAGAATGGAGTAACCTCTTGAAGGGTATTCCTGGGTTGCAAGACCGTCAAGATAGCAGGCTGCAAGTCTGCCGAGACCGCCGTTACCGAGACCTGCATCAGGCTCGCATTCATAAAGCTTATCAATATTTACGCCGAAATCCTTGAGTGCAGATGTAAAAGTCTTCTGCAGATTAAGATTGTAAAGATTATTACGAAGAGATTTTCCCATAAGGAATTCCATTGAAAGATAATAAACTCTCTTTGCACCTGCCTTATCGGCTCTCTTTGTAAAATCAGCTCTGCCCTCACCCATCATCTCACTGACGATCATGGCAACCGCACGGTAATACTGCTCATAAGATGCATTTTCAGTGGTTACACCAAAGAAATGAGAAAGCTTATTTTCTATAAGTTCTTTTGCTTTCGCTTTTGTAAGTGAATAGTTCATGATTAACCCCACAGATAAATATATTATAGTTTAAGTATAATAAAATAAATATGATTATTCATATTGAATTTATATTTTAACTTATTCTGACGAATTTTGCAATAGAGTTTACAAAACAATATTTAATGTTTATGCGTATATTTTTATAAATATTGCATAAAGAACGAAGAATTTTTGTGTTGAAAAAAAACACGAAATGTAATAGAATTAAATCAGAATTTATCAATGAACAATTTACAATTTACAATGTACAATGATTAGAAAAAACCGCCTGTATAGCTGCAACTGCACAATTGTAAATTGTACATTGTACATTGTTAATTGGTTCGCCAAATTATTGTTTAGCTTGATTTAAGCCTTAATGTATATATTATTGTAAAAGGAGATGATATTTATGCGGTTGCTTCTTGCAGAAGATGAAATAGAGCTTTCAAGAGCATTGACAGCAATTTTCAAACATAACAACTACTCTGTCGATGCTGTTTACAACGGAAATGATGCGTTGGATTATCTCAGTTCAGGTGTATACGACGGTGCGATACTTGACGTAATGATGCCCGGAACGGACGGTCTGACCGTTCTTAAAAAAATCCGTGCACAGGGCATAACCACTCCCGTTCTTATTCTGACCGCCAGATCCGAAATAGATGACCGTGTGGAAGGTCTTGACAGCGGTGCTGATGATTATCTGACAAAGCCCTTTGCAGTCAAAGAACTGCTCGCAAGGATCCGTGTAATGACCCGCAGACAGGGGGAGTCCACTGATTCTGTACTCAATTGCGGAAACATCAGCCTCAACCGTTCGACTTTCGAGCTCAGTTCACCCGAAGGCTCGATAAGACTCGCAAATAAAGATTTTCAGATGATGGAAATGCTGATGATGAATCCGGGACAGATAATCCCGTCGGACAGATTTATAGAAAAAATATGGGGCTACGACAGCGAAGCAGAAATGAATGTTGTATGGGTATACATTTCCAATCTCAGAAAAAAATTATCCTCTCTTAATGCCGATATTTCTATAAAAGCATCAAGAAATCTGGGATATCTTTTGGAGAAAAATGATGATTAAAAAGCTCAGAAGAAAATTTATTCTTATTACAATGTGCTCAGTCATTGCCGTTCTGACACTTATTATCGGCAGTATAAACATTGCCGTATACAAAAATATCGACTCGGAAACAGACATGCTGCTGAATATAATTGCGGAAAACGGCGGCACATTTCCACGGGATAACGACAGAATCGGCGGCGGTCCTGCAGGCGGATTTATGAATGACTACAGTCTGTCTCCCGAAACACCGTTTAATACCCGATATTTCACCGTTACGGTCAATGAAAACGGTGATGCAGTAGCTGTTGATACGGGAAAAATAGCGGCAGTTACAACAAATGATGCACAGATATTTGCCGAAACCCTTGCCGAAAACGGAAAGACCGAAGGCTATCATAAAGGGTACAAATTCCGCACTGTGAACACAAACGGCTACACTCAGTACATTTTTCTTGACTGTAACAACCAGATAAATTCTTTTTACTCATTCCTTGCATCAAGTATTACAGTCAGCTTTTTCGGCATACTTTTAGTTTTTCTGCTGGTCTTCTTCCTCTCAAAAATTGCAGTCAGACCTCTTGCCGAAAGCTACGAAAAGCAGAAACGATTCATTACCGATGCAGGTCACGAAATAAAGACACCGCTTACAATAATTGACGCAGGGGCTGATGTCCTTGAAATGGAAAACGGTGAAAACGAATGGACTCAAAGCATTAAGAATCAGGTCAAGCGTCTGACACATCTGACTGAAAAACTGATATTTCTTTCAAAGATGGAAGAAGACAATACCCGTCTGCAGATCTCTGAATTTTCTCTGTCTGAAGCGGTACGGGAAACTGTTGACTCCTTTGAAGCCATTGCGTTGACCAAGGGAAAGACGCTTCATGCGGATATTCAGCAGAACATAGCTTACAAAGGTGACGAGAGCATGATAAAACAGCTGTTTTCGTTGCTTCTTGATAACGCAATGAAATATTCCGACGAAAACGGAACTATCAGCTTTACGCTTCGTTCTTCGGGAAAAAACAAAGAGATTCGCATCAGAAATTCCGTTGTTCATATAGAAAAAGGCAGACACGACGAATTTTTTGAACGCTTTCGAAGACGTGACGAATCAAGAAATTCAAAAACAGGCGGACACGGTATCGGATTGTCTGTTGCTAAAGCAATCGTGAATGCCCACAAAGGAAAGATCACTGCTTTCAGTGAAAATGAAAACACAATAGAGTTTCTTATTACTCTTTAATCAACATAATTCGGCAATAACAATTGTGGGAATTAAATAAATTTTATTTTTCTCTTGAAAATTCACTGTATATATTCTATAATAAAATAAATATATATTCAAAGGCGGTGTAACTTTGGCTACAGTAAATGAAAAAGTGTCAGACATTTCTGTTTCGGGTACTTCACAAGCTCTGAAGAACCGACGGTTTGTCGGTAAAAAGGAAACAGCAGCCTATGTTCTTCACGATGCATCATTGAGCCTTAATATTAACGATTTTAAGGAACGTTACATATACGATGTTGTAAAAATCGACTTCAATCTCCTTGCGATTCAGGATTTTATCGCTACAATATGGGACACGATCAATGATACGTTTATAGGTGTTATTGTTGAGAAGACCAGAACACGTTGGGGTAAATTCAAGCCCTATCTGATGCTCGGTGAGCTTCCTCTTTCCGTTTTAAGTATGTGGTACTGGCTTATTCCCTTCCTTTTCCCAAACACTCCGGGTGATTATCTTCCGAAATGGATATTCTATTTTGCAATGTCCGTTCTTACGGAAACAGCAACAACTTTCACGGCAGTATCAAAAACAGGCTTTCTGGCGACAATAACCCCTGAGCCTATAGAACGATCGAGGCTTATAGCTCTGGCAAACGTTGTCACTCATATTTTTGAAGACGTACCGAAACAGGTCTTCGGTATCCTGTACGATCTGGTTGCCAACAAAAAGATGAACATAAAAATGGCCCATTTGTTTTCAACCTTCGGTATTGCATGTACAGTCGTCTCAGCGGCTCTCGCATTCTATTTCTTCCTGACCACGAAAGAACGAGTTACCCAATCGATCAATAAACCGACGGTAAAACATTCGCTGAAGGCTATCATCAATAACAAGCCCATGCTTATATATCTGCTCTCATCATTCCTTTCCGGCTTCAGCATCGGAAAGAGCAGAACAAACTTCTACATAGACGTTCTCGGTTCAGTCACATGGAAGACGATCGTTGGCATCCCCGCATTCCCGATCAAATTCATAAGCTACAGCTTTGTTAATCCTTTAAGAAAGAGATTTTCCACAAAGGCATTATGGATCCTTGAAGATGCATGGACAGATATGCTGTGGATGCTGGTATTCGGCATAGGCTCCATCAACAAAAACTTCATGAAAAAACCCGTTATCCTGCCGATGATGGCAATCGAAGAGATATTTGAAATGTGCGTTTACGGTCTGCGAAGAGTTATTCCCGCTGAGATCCAGAACGAAGCTCTTGACTATTGCGAATGGAAGAACGGCTACCGTGCAGAAGCCATGACAGGTGTTACAATGTCAATAATCACAAAGCTTCAGTCTGCGGTCATGAGCAGCATCAACAACATTGTAATGGGCAAGATCGGTTATATTCAAGGTAAAGATATCGGAACTCAGACCGACAAGACAAAATGGTGGATATTTGCTCTGGGCACAGGAATCCCCATCATTTCATCCAGCCTTGGTATTGTCCCCAAGTTCTTTTATCCTCTGTCAGCAAACACCCGTGCACAGATGTACAAGGATCTGTATGAACGCAGAAACAAGAAAAACGAGATCATGCAGAATGCATCTGAAGAAGAGATCGCAAAACTTGCAGAAGCAGAACTTAACGGTGATATTACAAAATAACAAAAACGGCGGTTCACCGCCGTTTTTTACTTAATTGGATTGAAAATCAGAATTTATCAATGAACAATTTACAATGTACAATGATTAGAAAAAACCGCCTGTATAGCTGCAACTGCACAATTGTAAATTGTACATTGTACATTGTTAATTGGTTCGGCAAATTATTGTTTTTCGGCAAAATATTTTATGATCTCATTTATATCCCCTGTCTGTGCGAGTGCCCACATAAGCTTTACCGTTACGGCTTCGCTTGTCATCAGCCCCGTTTCAACGACATTTTTTATCTTTTTTGCGTGAGCTCCGACTTCATAAACAGACAGATCACTGCCTTCAAAAAGCACTTGAGTTGTGACAGCGATAACAACACCGGATTCAGATAATTGATGAATTTTATCCATGTATTTTTCAGGTATACCGCCCAGACCGTATCCCTCAATAACAATTCCTCTGAATTTTTTTGCACTGTCAAATATGCTCTCGGGCATTCCCGGAGTCAGCTTAACGGTCATAATATTCGGCTCAAGTTTATCATAAAATACCGTCTCGCCGTCGGATATATTCAGCTCTCTTATCTCGGGACGGTTTACGCTCACAAACGCATCGTCACTGAGCGTTTTTATTTTTTTAGCACACATTCCGTCAATGACCTTGCCGTCAAAAACAACAACAGTGCCTTGATGTCCAGAAACGGCAAATCTGAGCGAATCAATCAGATTCTTTTTTGCATCGGTGTCGATATCTGCGACCAGTCTTTGAGAGCCTGTCAGTACAATGGGCTTTTTGGAATTTCTGATAAGACATGATAACGCACATGCCGTATATGAAAGTGTGTCAGTCCCGTGCACAACGAGAAAGCCGTCGTACAAATCGTACTTTTCTTTAATCAGAGCAACGATTTTAAGCCAATGTTCGGGAGTTACATTTGTACTGTCGATGCAAAAGGGCTGAACACAGTCAACATCACATATTTCCTTATATCCGGGAACGAAAGATAACAATTCATCGGCTCTGACTGTCGGAATAAGTCCGTTTTCGGATAAGGAAGAAGCTATTGTTCCTCCGGTTGCAATCAAAAGAATTTTTTTCATAAAACACCTCGAAAAACAATAATTTGTCGGGCTGTGCCCACAAATTATAAAAAGAATAAAGAAGAAAT
>CAZTFS010000089.1:0-9673 GCA_964613045.1 uncultured Eubacteriales bacterium | reverse complement strand
CAGCTATACAGGAAGCTATTGCCTGTCTGACTGCGGCGGACTTTATATTCACACCGACGGAAAAAGTCTTACCGTAGATAAAAATGAAAACCGTGCGGAGATCTTTGATGTAAACGGCACAGCAACCGCTGTTAAAAATGAGATTTTAGCAGACAATTAAAAATTTGATGAGACTCCGATAATGGGGTCTCATTTTTTATAGATAAAAGATTTTGTGTTGCATCTGGGACAGCACATTGCCCGGCTGTTGACGGTCATACCGCATAACATACAGGTTTTTGCTGTGTAATCGGGCATATTTTTGTCGTGTTTTTTCTTGTTTCTGTGTGCCAGAAGAATTATAGCTGAATTTAACAGTATGATTATCATAACAAATAAAATAAATAAAACAATTTTCAAAAATGCTCACCTCTGAAACAGAATAAATATCCCAAAACGGGATATTTAAATAATACCATTTTGGTATAGTTAAGTCAAGTACTATTTGTTTCGAGGTGCAGAATGCGTTTAAAAGAGTTGCGGCAGTCGAGGAAAATATCACAGTTAAAGCTGGCGATGGATCTGAATATGAATCAGAACAGCATCAGCCGATACGAAACAGGTGTGCGTGAAGCTGATTATAAAACACTGATCGCATTTGCCGATTATTTCAATGTTTCAATAGATTATCTGCTTGAAAGAACGGACAATCCCGCATTTTTGGATAAATGATCCGACAAATTATTGTTTAAGGTCGTCTGTTGCAGGGTTGTCAATTAATTCGCCATTTTTCGTGAATCTTGAACCGTGGCAGGGACAGTCCCATGAATGCTCCGCACTGTTCCATACAAGCTTGCATCCTAAATGGGGACAGCGTTTTCCGCCGGGGTTGAGTATTCCTGCAATTGCTTCGGCTGTATTGACAAATAATTGGGGTCTGAGGATCGAACGTGACGGATTAAATGCCTTTGAAAAATTGTTTTCTTTATTCTCTATCATATCTGCAAGAATCTCAGCTGAGACCATGGCTGTTGTCATACCCCATTTGTTGAAGCCCGTGGTTACATAAAGATTCGGCGTGCTTTTGGAATATAGCCCGATATACGGCACGCTGTCGAGAGTCATGCAGTCCTGTGTCGCCCAGTGTGAAACCTCGACGGAATCGGGGAAATATGCTTTGCGGATCTCTCTTAAATATTCCCATTCGCCGCCTTTTGCACCTGTACGGTGTGAGCCGCCGCCGATAAGCAATAAATCGCCGTAATTGCGGAATGACAGTCCGTCATTTGCTCCGTCAATATACATCCCGTTTACATCGGGAGCATTTTTTACGGCAATTACATAGGAACGGCTCTGATACATTTTTATAGGATACAGTCCGTGTTTGTTGAAAATGGGAAAATGCGTTGCACATATAATATGTTTCGCTTCAACAGTACCGTGATCTGTTGTGACTGTACCGTCTTTGTATTCAAGCACCTTTGTGTGTTCGTAAACGGGAAGATCTTTTGCGACGGTATAAAGAAATTTCAAAGGGTTGAACTGTGCCTGATCTTTTATGCAAACTGCTCCTGCTGTTTTAAACGGCAGGGGGAGATCGTTTGCCCTGAAAGCTTTCATATTCAGAATTCTGAGAGCCTCAATTTCTTTTTCTATCTGCTTTGGCTTGTCGAGAACATAAACAAAATTGTCTTTGTATTCAAAATCGCAATCAATATTTACGCAAAGATTCGCATATTTTTGCAGAGCCTTTATGTTTGCATTAAGATACAGCGACGCCTTCTCTTTTCCGAACATTTTTATAAGCTTATGAAAAATAAGAGAATGCTGGACAGTGATCTTAGCTGTCGTATTTTTTGTAATTCCCGAGCATATCTCTTTTGCTTCAACCAGAATGCAGTCAATACCCCTGTTTGTCAGCTCATGGGCACATAAAATCCCTGCAATACCGCCGCCGATGATAAGTACATCGGTTTTTTTGTCACCGTCAAGAGGTTTAAAGTCGGTTTTGTGCGTGTTTTTATGCCATAAAGATTCCATAATATCACCGAAAATAGCATTGCCATAAAAATTAAAAAAATACAGCTCACAGAACGCTGATTTTTATTATTCGGTAATATATTCTGCAATATCATCGAGAGTACAGTCAAGAATTTAGCAAAGCTGATTGAGTGTATAGGTGTTAACATTTCCGTTTTTTGTGAGTCTGTCCGGCTGATCTGTGCTGAAACCGTAATTTTTGATCAGAGAATACTGAGAAACATGCTTTTCTTTCGTTGTTATCCGGAGTTTATCAAACACTATCAATTGACCGCACCATCCTTAATTAAAGTATAAAATCTTGTCCGACTATTGACAATTGCCTGTAGTCAGTCTATAATTTTTTCATACAAAAGGAGGTAATTGTATGAAAAAAAGAATACTTTCAATTTTACTTGTAATTGTTATGATTGTATCAATTTTTACCGGAAGTATGGTAACGTCATTTGCTGTCAGCGGTGATGAAATTGTTGCTTATGCACGCCAATTTGTGGGTTATCCGTATGTCTGGGGTGCTAAAGGTCCGGATTCGTTTGATTGTTCCGGTTTTGTTTATTATGTGTTTAAACATTTCGGAATCTCTTTGCCGTCCGGAACAAGCTATATCTGGAATAATCCGACTGCTTACGGCACCATTGTCGGAACCGGATCAATTGCAAATGCAAAACCCGGTGATGTAATTTCGTGGAGTGGTCATGTTGCGATTTATTCGGGTAACGGTTATTGCATACAAGCACTGAATCCCTCTTATGGTGTTACCGAAAAGGTTAAGGTTAATTCTTACAGTACCGATGGTGTTAATGCTAATCTGAATTACAGAGTTTTAAGAATTTACGGTGTTGACGATAATCCGTATTTTGATATCAATGCAATTGTTGACGGTGTTGCAAAGGGTTCAACAGACGGTGTTGCAACTTTTGACGTTTATATCAACGGCGAGCTTGTTAAAGACAATGTAACGGATTATTATGTGCAGCATTCAAAGGGCACAACGTATGAAATAAAAGATATTCAGATAAAAGGTTGTTATGAGATTGTGGGGGCAGATTCATTTTCCGGAACTATTAACAGTGCAACAGCTTGTGTTCCTGAATTCAGAACAAAACATACTCTGATTGACGGTTCGATCACCACACAGCCGACCTGTACGGAAAAAGGTGAAAAAACATTCTCATGTCAGAATTGTTCATATACTTCAACAGAAGCTGTTGATCCTCTCGGACATGATTATGACGAAATAAGAATAGAACCGACCTGCACGGAAAATGCTAAGTATGTGTCGATCTGTTCACGATGCAATGACTCAACGGTCAGAGTTGTTGAAGATGAAGATGTCTGGTCAGATTGGTCGGAGGAAAAGCCGGATAACGGATATATTTCGGAATCAAAAACTCAGTATCGCTATATGCAGTATGAAACAACGGTCTCGCAGTATGCCGATCTTGAAGGATGGACTTATGTGGGCAGAAGCTGGGATGAGGGTGAACAGAGTACGGTTTCTTACGTGTCGTCTTTCCCGTCAGGCTTCTACAAGAGTCATTCTCTCTATACAAAATATAATTTAACACCGCCTGTCTCTTCTGAAAATGAAACAACTAAGATCGTTGTTGGAAATGAAACAATAACAGGCTATATTTACTGGCATTGGTGTTCATCTAAGTATAACGGCAACTCTCCCATAAACAGGCTTATCAGCGATTGTTATGAAAGCTGGAGCAACGATTCAAACAGACCTTACGATGTTTTCCATGCGTTCTACAGCACTGATTACAAAGCTCTTGATTCGTCGGCAGGTGCCATAAATTATTCAAACAGCAATGCCTGCAATCAGACCTATTGGTGGATATCAGCAATACCCGTAAAAAGTGTGTCGGTGACTACATATGAAATGATGTACGAATATACAAGAGAAACCGAGTGGGGCGAATGGACAGATGAAGTACCTGCAGACGGTAGCGTAAAGTATGAAACAAGAGAAGTCTACAGATATTCGGACAGCACCGATCTTGCTCAGCATAAATGGGATAACGGTACATCTGTGAATAATGAATTATTATATACATGCTTATCTTGCGGTGCGACAAAAACTGTAGATCTTGTTGCTCCCGAGGATACTACAAAACCTGAGGAAACAACGAAGCCCGAGGAGACTACAAAGCCTGAGGAAACTACAAAGCCCGAAGAAACTACTAATCCCGATTTTACTTTAGGTGATGTTAATAACGACGGTAAGATAACTGCTTCGGACGCAAGACTTGCATTAAGAATTTCTGCAGGACTTGAATTACCTGCCGATACGCAGAAAAAAGCCGCTGATGTAACCGGTGACGGAAAGATCACCGCTGCAGATGCAAGAAAAATTCTCCGTATTTCCGCAGGTCTTGAAGTACTGTAATGTTGAAATAATCCACTTGACAACTTTTTGCTCAATATGATATATTAAAAAAAAAGATGGAGGTATGTTTTATGGGTAAAAAAGTTTTAGCAGTACTTTCGGCAGTTTTCGTGTTTTTCTTTTCAGCAATGTACGGAAACACAGTTCTTTTTTCAGTGATTCAAGCAAGTGCCGAAACGGAACTTTCAGAAGAGCGTCAGACGGTTATTGATTATATGACAGATATGGCAATGATCAAATGGACTGCCGGTGAAACTTTTACCACGGTGGAAGGCGGTACGTTTGAAGCAGGTGCAGTCTATTACGGTATTCCTTATTCTCAGAACATATCTGTTACGAACAGTATAAATAATTCATGTCTGATAGATTACGACACATTTTCGACAATGCTTGAACAAAATGATGGCTTGATCAGTACGGATATCGGCAGAAATGACTGTTCTTATGCCATTTGCCTGTCCTATTCTCAGGTAGACAGCGGTATTAACCTTGAAAAATCAACTACCACTCAGATGAGACCCGGAAATTTCAGTTTTATTGCAGTTGGAGACTATACTTTTTCAGTAAATAAAACTGTTACGTGTACATATAACGGAGAGGAAAAAATGCATGCTGCCTATGCGTTGTTGCAACCCGGTGATGCAGTAGTCAATGACGGTCATACCATGATGGTTTTAGGTGTGGATGCTGAAAACGAAAACATAACTGTTATACATCAGTCGGGTACTTACAAATATTATGACGGCGTTTCTACCGTTTATGCAGATGAAGAACATGCCCGTAATACAAGCTGGGGTATTAACGAGGTATGGACTTTTGACAGTTTGTTCTCTTCGGGTTATATTCCCGTAACCTGCCAAGCTCTTGCAGATGAACAGGCTTCGTCTGAAACTGAATTGGGATTTTTCGCAAAATTGCTTAACATGATAAGAGAGTTTATTGAAAAAATCAAAAGCTTTTTCGGACTTTAATATCGATTTACATGAAAAAACAGCGTATCGGTAAATTCCGGTACGCTGTTCGTTTATCGGGCATTGCTTTTGATTTCTGCTTCTCTTACATTGTCTGCGATTCTTTGGTTTGCATCACCGATATCGTCAGCAGCTCTTTCGGCAGCATCGCCGATACCGTCTGCTGCGTCACGGGCACCCTCGGCAGCATTTTCCACCGCATCACCCAGTGCAGAATCCTGATTTGTTGATTCGGGAGCACCGTTGTATGCAGTGCTGTTATGCTCTGAAGTAAGAGTGTCATTTTCAGAATCGGGAACAGATACTGAGGGGGCTACGGTAGTTTCGGGCAATGTTGTGGTCATATCATTGTCCATTTTCTTGCCGCATGCCGTAAAGAGGATCGCAATTGCAGCTATCAATGCCATGAGTACGATTGCAGTCTTTTTCATGCTGTTGTTCCTTTCGCTTTTCGTTACTCCTGAAGCGGAGATCAGCATTATCGTGTAAGGATGCCTCCATCCGAGTACATGAGCAGCTTGATATCCGCTTCTTTTCCTGTTTCGGCATTGATATACACAAGAATATCGTTATTGTCCTTATCATGACACAAAAATTCATAGGTGAATACTTCGCTGCCGTCGTCTATTGGGATAATTGCCGATTTATGGCTTTCCACGGTCAGCGTACTGCTTATATTTTTTTCTGCAGCACCGATAGAAATTACATTTTGGGGTATATCACGGTTCTTATGATTCATAAGATATCCTGTGGTGTCAGCTGAAACGATTTTTCCTGTGTCAAGAGCAATGCCGACTTTGATGAGATCAGGATAGCAGATCACATCACCCAAAGTATATGCAAAATTTATTGTGCATATACCGTCGTTTATTGAGTAATAACTGTATTTTAAGGAAGAAAAACCATGCTTTTCAAGATATTCCCTTGCAATTTCAATTGCTTCCTGAGCAGTCTTCTTTTCCTCACCTGCAAAGGTATCTGAAAGTATATACATCAGATAACCGCCGTTTTTTGTGACTGCGACACTTACACCGTCACAGTAGAAAACATAGGCTTTGATCGTGCCGTTTTCGTCCTCCTGCTGAATAAGATTTGCTTCCTTGATGCCGCAGAATTCAGCCGCACGCTTTTTTGCTTCCTGAGCAGTTATTTCCTTTTCGTTTTTCAGCATTTCAGACTCTTTTGTAAGCATATTGTCGGAAAACGGACCGTCATATATAAGAGTAGGGTAGTCTGCAAAGGAATCCTCCGCATCAGAAACAACGTCCGAATAGGAGATTGAAAGATCGCCGTTGTCTGTTAAGTGACCGAGAGTTGAAACGGCATCTTCAAAGTCAATACTTCCCGAATACATGACTTCTTCCATGTAACTTATCTGTTCCGAAAGCTTGGTTGCATAATCATAGAGCTGTGTTATCTGCCCGTGATCCTCATCCGTCAGAGTATCGCCGTTTGCAAGCCTTTTTGTCAGCGATTGTACATAATCTGAGGATTGCGTGAGAAATTTATTGATAGTATTCAGTTGTGTCGTACCTGCGGACAGCTCTGAAAGGCAACCTTTTGCCCCTGCGGAAGCTTTGCACAGAGAAAGCGACAGCCCCGATGCCATGGTTGAAGTGTTAACATACTGCATTTTTTTCAAATCATTTTCCAGTGTATCAAGATAGGATGCCAACGAGGAAATTGCCCTTTGCTGTGATACGGAAATCTGTTTTGCATAGTTAACGGATCTGACTGTCTGAACCGTTCCCCATGCGGTCAGCACTGCCACAAGTGTGAGCATATATGATATTATTCTGATCTTGTTTCGTCTGTTCATTTTTTCCATGCTCAAAAATCATCTCCTTCGGAAATATTTTTTCATCTGGTTTTCAGCGTATACCTTTGAAAAGTTTGTAAATGCAGAAATTGTCGATGAAAAATCGGTGTTTATTTTTCTGATACAGAATTTAAATGCAAAATTTGGGCAATATGACGATAAAACACAGTTGACAAACAGCAATAAACTGATATAATCTTATTAAAAGCTAAACTCAAAAATATTATGAAAGGAATGTTACTTATGACTTTTATTGAAAAATTTGAAGCACTCAAAAAGAAGTACGGTAAAATTGATGAATCACAGCTCAGCGAGAATTTTGCTATACAGATCGAAATGACAGATGAGGATTGCGGCGGTACATTTTATGTTGCATACATGAATTCCATATTCGCCGTTGAGCCTTATGATTATCATGATCATACTGCAGCTATCGTGACATCAAGCAAGGTTCTTGAGGCTATTCTTTCAGGTAAGGCAAGCCCTGTTACAGAGTTTCTTTCCGGTAAGCTTAAGGTTGAAGGCAATCTGGACCATGCACTCATGCTCGTCAATCTTATGAAAAAAGAATCCAAGAAGAGAGCTCCCAAAAAGACTGCGGAAAAGCCTGCAGAAAAAGCTGAAAAGAAAACAACAAAGAAGACAACCAAAAAATCTTCAAAGTAAGAAATGTTCTTACAAATTATCAAAGCTGTATCAATTGCATCTTTCTGATGTTTTTGATACAGCTTTTTTAATAAATTGTAAAATGTTGCATTTGTGACAAAAAAAATATTGAATTTTTAAATAATTTTAGATATAATGCAGTTAAGGGGATATATTTCCTGCATATAAAAAGGAGTGATATTTTATGAAGAGACTATTATCGGTTATTATTGCAGTTATTATGGTATTTACTGCCTCACTGACGATATTTGCCGGTTATGATATGATCGGCGATGTTGACGGAAACGGAAAAATTACTGCCGCAGATGCAAGAAGCACGTTGAGAGTCGCAGCCCGTATTGAAGTGTTCAGCGATGAACAGATTGCTGTTGCCGATGTTGATAACAGCGGTGATATTACGGCATCGGATGCAAGAGCAATACTCAGAGTTGCGGCGGGTCTTGAAGCTTTTGAAGAAAAAGATGAAGAAGAGCAGCTTCCTGATTTTGTGCAGGCATTATATGACGGAACATTTAAGTTTGCATCGGTATATGCCGCTGAGAATTTCCGATATGTGGATTATTTTGCCATGAAGGATGGTATTACCTATTATGTAGCCGAAGCAAGCTATGACGATTATGAAGAGCATAGCTATATTACAGGATATATTCTTTATGAAGACGGAACATGTATTGAGTTTGATGCAGATGAAAACATAGCTTGTCTTGTTGATGATGATTATGTTGCCAATTGGAATGACGTCGATTATCTGCGTGTTGTAGGAGCGATCAATGATGAATCCACAATGGTTTCTGTGTCCGAAGAATATATAAATGACATAAAGTATGATGTTTATACATTCTCCAATGCATACGGCACAGTAAAATTCCTTGCTGAAAACGGTGAGGTGAAGAGATACATCTGTTATGATAAGGCATATTATGAGATGATTAATATTGATATCCATGAATTTACGGACGATTTTGATATGGATCATATTGATGCGGATTCATTTACCGTATATTCATATAATGACTATATGGATTATTGGTACGGTGACGAAACATATTATGACTACCTTGAAGATGCATATTGGGCAGATGCGGTTGACTGGGATTCTGTAGAGGGAACGGTTGTGACGGATGAGAATGCGTTGCCTGAGGAATATTCGCTGATAGCTTCAGATAAATACTATATCAGTTGTTTCAGCCGTGCAGTTGCAGGTGAAGATGATCTTTTTGCCGAGGGTGATTATTCATATTTTGAAAACTCTCAATATTATAACAACGGTGTGCTGAAAGTCTGCGACGATTACGGTGTCGGCATTTCGTTCTTGTATGTTCCCGAAAAGAATCTTCTCGGTAAAGAAGAAGTTGCATGCTATCTTATATATGAAGAAGGCGGAATTTATACTAAGTTTGATCAGGTCATAGCCGCAATGTTCGGCGATGATTACAGTGAGATTACTGATATTCAGACATCTGAGCTCAAGCTTCTTGAGGACAGAGCACATACCGTTACCGTCAAGGAAACGGAAATTGACGGCGATAAATATGTAAAATTGTCCTGTGCTTATGATGACGGAAGCTACACGACAGATTTTGTTTTCGTAAACGGTGAGCTTTACAGATTTGACGAATATGATTCCGAGGGTGAATATGTAGGAACAATGCTCGTTTATGAGTATACGACAGACATTGACGATTCGGTTACGTCTGTTGACGGTTATGAAAGAGTAAGTGCAGTAAGCTTCTTTGCTTCCATGTTTGATTTTTAATAAGAATGAGCCGCCACACCGGCGGCTCTTTTCAATCAGAATTTATC
>CAZTFS010000088.1:0-9755 GCA_964613045.1 uncultured Eubacteriales bacterium | reverse complement strand
TGCAGCGATTTATCAGCCTAAAGCACCTCTTGGATTAGATCGTTTTAAGAAAACAACAAAGCATGATTAATTCATTGTCGCAACTTTTAGCTAAACACCTGTGTAATACTTCTGTAATTACAGAAAGTGATATGGAATTATATGCTTATGGTTTTTTTGTTTTATTATCTAGAATACTATTTTTAATTGTTTCTGTAATTTTCGGAATAATTTTTAATATTATTATAGAAAGCATATTATTTTATATTCTTTTTTGCTTCATTCGAAGTTATGCAGGTGGGATTCATGCACCAACTGAATTATTATGTACGATTTTTACTACAATCTCATTATTTCTTAGTGTTTTTGGTATTAAGTTAATGTTAAATTATGGTGATCAAAAGATTGCTTATGCGGTGTATTTTATTTCATTTATAATTATCATCATTCTTAGCCCGTTGGACACGAAAGAAAAAACTTTAAACAGTAATGAAAAAAAGTGTTTTAAAGTGAAAACTTATGCTGTTTTGATTGTTATAGTTTTAATTTCAATTACAGCAGTGATTTTCTCCAAAACAAACATTTTTTATTCAAGTCTAATGAGTATTGTTCTTGAAAGCATTTTACTCGTATCAGGAAAAATAAAAAATGTAATCGTAAATAATACAAAAGAATAAAAACATATTAATCTTGCAGTTTTTCAAATTTAATCTACAATTTTGCTATTTGTATGTACATTTTAATGTTAATGGCGTGAATTAAAATTGTGAGTAATAATATATTTATATTTAGTAATAAATATATTATGGGTATGTTCTGTAGACATAAAATGCTTGACTTTTTATTTACAGTAAAGGTGAAAATCGTCGGAGAAGCAGATGATAGTGTAGACAATGACAGTAGCATCAGTATTGGTGAAAATTCAATTTTCGGCAGTTTTATAGAATACCTGCTTAGTCTGTTTGAAAAATTCATCAACATTATCAAAACTGTTATCTGAATGTTTAATTTTGCAAACTAAATTTGCCAGATGTAAAATGTGACTTTTTCGAATCAAAGTTTTAATTATTTTCTCATAAAAAATAGAATTATTGAATTAAATCAAAATGAATATGAAGTACTATGGGTGCACACATAATATCATATTATAAAAATGTACAAAAACAATATTGTAAATTACAACAGAATGGAGGTTAAATTTATGTTTAAAACTAAATTAAAGAAAATGGTAACATTATTGATAGCTGTACTTATGCTTGTTTCTTGTTTTTCTTATTCTGCATTAGCAGGAACACAGATGACTCAATCATCATCTGCGACGGGGACAGTTACGATTACTGTTGGCTCAAGAAGTACGATAGTTGGCAAATCTGTAATGGTCTATGATACCGGTCTTAATGCATCAGGTTTAAATGTTTGCGGTTGGAGAACAGGCACTAATACATTAGACAACTGTGTAGGAGTATCAGCTGCGACAAAATATACGGGATATGTTACGATTGATTGTCAGAATTACATCACAGGAACAACTGTAATTTCAAGTCCAAGAAACATTAAAGCTGAAAAAGTCTATGGATCAACGACCAACACTTCGTATAAAGAGCTTACAAAAAGTTCATATACTGCAACAGTAACATCGTTTGCAACAGTTGAAGCAACATATAGCAGTTCTGATAATTATTTCGGTTATCCTAATGCAGTAAATGTTTCCAAATGATTCTGTAGGACCGGCTTAGCCGGTCCTATATTGTAATATGGATTTGTTTATAGATTAAAATTTTAATTTAATTAAAAATATCAAATAGCACCTGAATTTAAATTTGTATTGGGTAAGATTCAGACATCTTTTTGTCTGTGAAAGGAAAATTTGTATGATTAAAAAAATTGTTTCATTATTCCTTATTTTTATTCTTGTTTTTTCATTTGCTTCCTGTGGTGAAGAACAGAGCGTTGAAGATGAAAGTTTAATTGCAGATTTACTTGATTCCGATTCTGATAAGCCAACAGATTCAGATGAAATAAAAATGAGTGGTGCTTATCCTGAATATATATGTGGTTGGCATGACGGTGAGGACAACAATACTTATAAGTATTATTATACTGGCGGAGAATTTGTTGTGAATTATTATCTTGCGAACGGAGCATTCCAAACGAATTATGCTTTATGTGTTATGCTTGACGGTGTTTTGCAGAGTTTTTATATTGTGGATAACATAACCGGCGAAAAAAGTGAGCTGACAACAACTCTGCCTGTTACAATGTCAGCAGACACAGAAAAAGATTTTTCCATTCATTTTGTTCCCAATACAGGAAATAAAGGTGATGTTTTGGAACTCTCTGTCGGTGTTTTTTATGATTATAATTATACCATTCAGGCTGGAGCCACATTTATGAGCTACGGTCAGAGTCATGACTTTCGGGATGCAGGCTGTCGCAAAGTAGTGATGCAAACAGATTCGGATAATACTGCTGATATTGCATCTTATGACGCAGAGTACTTGAGTGTTGACAGCAGAATATCATCCGTTTACCCCTATTTATTTGATTCTGATGGTCTCAGCACTCAGTTTATATATACGGATACTATCGATTCAATGTTTAATGATGACGGAATGATTAATTATGTTTGTGCATCCGCTGATTCGGTAAATACATTTAATTTTGATTTTATTGCGAAGACAGGCACATACAGATTTTCTGTTTTTGTTGACCATATTCAGCAGAAAATTGCAGATGATTGTTATTATATTGATGTAGAAGCAATGTCGGATAAAGCAACTCATATTGAAATTGAATTAGATAACACAAATATGTCAGGTTGGCATCATATTTATTTTATGGCAAGAAATATTGATGATAACTTTGATTGCAATAAAATAACATCAAAAAGCAAATCATATATACTTATTCTTGAGTAAAACAGATGTTAAGATAATAAGATATGGGGTTTATGTATGAAAAAAATTGTTGCAATTTTTCTTTGTTTGTTTATGGCATTAATTGTGTGCAGTTGTGCTATATCAGAAGAAAACAAAGAAACCAAATATTATAACAGTACGGAAGACCAAACTGAAACACAAACTAATCGAAAAGATACAGTAGGCGACACTACTTGTAGAATTCCAATTGACAGCAGCATTGAAAATTTAATACACGGTGTTGTAACTTACATGACTTATATATCTGAAAATGAAATATTGTTTGTTGTTTACGAGGCAGATTCACAAAATCATATATATACATACAATGTTGCGACCAAAACGATGAATGATACAGGAAAATGTATCAACAGTGATAAGCTGAGATATTATAAAAAAGGTCTGATAACTGTTGATGCGCCGTTACTTTCAGAAAGTATTTCTGTAAAAATATATGATGCAGCTTTTGATGTGGCATCAAAAAAATCTTACTCTGATACTGCGATTTTCTCCCGGAAATTTGCATTAAGCGACAACGGTAACAAACTTATTACAACCGATTCGGATACTGTTTTAATTCATGATTTTGAAACTGATGAAGATATAACAATTGAGTTCAGCAATGAAAAATATAAGCCTGAAAATGTATACGCCGTTACCGATTCATCGTTTATCTTTAAAAGCAAATATAACGACGGTCAGGACATATATTGTTTTTCTGATTACAATGGAAATGTTACTCATACATATATTGCAGTTACGGACTGTCAGGTTGAAGCCAATTATAACAGCTTTATTTTGATTTATGATGAGGCAATAGATTATCTTTCTTCTGCCGATCCCGGAAAATGTGTTCTCATCAGCAAGGATACATTTGACGCAAAAACAGTCGACTTCTATTCGCAGAATTCTGAAGGACAAACGGTAACAGCATCGGAAAACGGAAAGTATGTTATGACAAAGTGTGTAGCTGGCGAAACGGCAAGTGCTGATAATCCCGATTTTATTTATCGTTTTTATTCCGTTGATAGCGGAGAAATGCTTCTTGAAATAACAATTAATTACTTAAATTACGGCTCATGTTATATTTTTATGGATGATCTGAATGAGCTTGTATATATTTTCAGATACCATATTGAAACAGATGCAGGAGAAGTAAACATATATCAGATGGGTGAAAAACAATGATTGAAATCAGAAATGTTACCAAGTATTACGGCAAAAAGAAAGCTGTAGATAATATAAGTCTTGAACTTTCAGATGGTATATACGGTTTGTTAGGACCTAACGGGGCAGGTAAAAGCACACTTATAAATATTCTTGTAACGTCCCTTTCTCAGACCGATGGAGAAATTCTCTACAATGGCACTGATATTCGCAATAAACACTCCGGGTATTTGCATGATTTGGGATTTCTTCCGCAAAATCCAAGGTTTTACAGGAATTATACCGCAGAAGAATTTTTAAAGTATATGGCAGCACTAAAAAATGTTGACGGTAAAATTGACAGTAAAATTGACGATTTGCTTGAACTTGTAAACCTCACAGATGAAAAAAAGAATAAAATCGGATCCTTTTCAGGCGGTATGATACAAAGAATCGGTGTGGCTCAGGCACTTATAAATGATCCGAAGATTGTTATTTTTGATGAACCGACTGCAGGACTTGATCCCAAGGAACGCATTCGCTTCAGAAATCTTATTTCCGAAATATCAAACGGCAGAACCGTAATTCTTGCAACTCATATTGTGCCTGATATTGAATATATCGCAAACAAAGTTGTACTGTTGAATAAAGGAAAAATAATAAAAAACGACACCCCCTTGGAACTTATGAAATCCATTGAAGGCAAAGTATGGGAGCTTATTGTCGGGGCAAATGAGATAGAAAAATACATTACCATATATGACATTTCCAATGCTTACAGGGATAAAAATTATTACAAACTGCGTATTGTTTCTGCTGAAAAACCCGATGAAACGGCAGTAAATATTTCACCTGTCCTTGAAGATGTATTTTTGTATTACTGCGGGAGATAATTATGAAACTGTTTGTTTTTGAGATGAAAAAAATATTCAGAAGAAGATTTCTTTTGGTTATGATTATACTTCTGCTTTGTCTGAATATTTTCAATATATGGCAGAACTACTCTGTGTATTTCAATAACCGAAATTCGGAACTAAATATTGCCCGCCGTGATATGTATGAATACATAGAAGGAACATTTACAGCCGAAAAAATCCAATGGCTTACTGACTATAATTCAAAAATGACTGCAATTGTTAATGGTATTGATACGTCTGATAATTCAGAGTTTTTTACCGGATATGCATATGGTGACATGAATATTTCAAATGAATGGATAGAAGAAATAACTCGCATATATAATTACAATTCGCAGATTCAGCAGATGAAAGCTGATAATAATACTTACAGACAAAATGCTGTTACACACGGAAACATATATCTTCAAAGAGTAGCTGATAAAATTGACAGCTCTTATTCCGAAAGAAGCATTGACGGTCTTTATAATTACAATTCTTTTGAAGCTTATTTTAGTTATTCATTCTCATCGTTTTTAATAATTATAATTCTGTTGCTTGCTTTTTCTCCTCTTTTTGTGGGAGAACATGAAACAGGAATGCATTTGTGTTTTATGGCAAGTGAAAACGGCAGAAACAAGACGAGTCTTGCAAAGATTTCGGCAATGTCAGTATATATATTTATAATTTGTCTGTTATTTGCTGTGATTGATTTGATTACATTTTACTTCTGTGCAGGATTAAGCGGTTTTTCAGCTCCGATTTATGCAGTTGAGAGCTTTGCTTATACACCGTTTACCTGTTCAATCGCTTCTTTTATCGGATTACTGTTTTTTATAAAATTTTCAGGTTTTCTTCTTCTCGGGCTTATTTATTCTCTTCTTTCATCAGTTTTTAATAAAAGCTATACGGTGTTTGTATTCGGATTGATTGTAAGCTTCGGACTTATGTTTATGAGTGCTTACAGCAAAGGAATTCTTGATAAGTTTAATACTGTAAATCCCATAAATCTGATTACAGGTTATAAAATGTTTTCGTCATTTGATATTACAAACATTTTTGATTTCCCAATCTGGACCTGGGCAGCTTCTGTGGTTCTTTGCTTAATTTGCGTGTTTGCTTTTCTGTTGATTATTATTGCACTGAATAATAAAAACACACGGAGGCAAAGAAAATGAAGCTTTTGAGAAATGAAGCGTATAAGCTGTTTATAAAAAGATATCTTCTTATAATTTTTTCTGTCTGTATGATTGCTGAAGTTCTCATAGCTTTCAATTACTCCGAAAATATAAAAATCTCCGATATAGAGTCACAGAACAAATATGAATATTATATGTCATTATATTCAGGAGAATTAAGTGAAGAAATCCAGAACGAAATCAACGCACTTATCGAAAAAGATGAAAGCATATCCGAATTAAAGGATATGCTTAATAAGGAATATATCAACAGAGAAATTACCGATTCGGAATATGAAGACAGATTGAAAGAATACAATGAATACTCCATTGGACATAATGGCTTTGAAATGTTTATACAAGCATATCAGAGTGCTGTTGATAACGGAAAATATCTGATAGATCAAAGACCGTGGAGTGTATTGTTCGGGGAAGAAAGTATTGATTTTATTCTTGTGATTTTCATTGTTATTTCTGTTGTATTGCTTACTGTTTATGATGAAGAAAGCGGAGCAGGCAGTATAACCTTTCCTACCGAAAAAGGAAAAAGTCAAAAATGGTTTGCACATTTGATTATATTAGTTTTCACTGCTGCTTTTGTCAGTATGGCAATAAGTATGGTTCGCTATTTAGTGGTGAATACTGTGTATGGTCTTGAGAATCCACACTTCAGTATCAACAATATTGAGTTGTTTTATGAAAGTGCATATGATTTATCGATTATACAAGGGTATGCGCTGATTAGTTTTATAAAAGCATTCGGAGCTGTCTATCTTGCTGCCATATCTTTTTTCATAGGTACGGTTTTAAGACAGTCCCTTTTGACTATTTTTTCTTCATTTGCGTTAACATTTTTGCCCAATTACATATTTACCGACAGAGAATATAAGTATTTCATTCCTCTGCCGTCATCATTCTTAACAGCAAACGGTTATCTTTTTGGAGATAAAATATACGACATTGTATATTTTAAGAGCTTGTCAATAAAACAGATCGTTACGGTAATCTTGTTTTCTGTAATAATTATTGTTGTGGCTGTTTTTGTGTCATATCTGAAAGCTGTAAGGAGGAAAAAGCTATGAGAAAAATTATTGCATTTATAGTGGTTTTTGCTGTCCTTGCAGGTTCGATTATTTATATAATAAACGATAATGATTATCCGACAGGTCTTATATTCAACTATATGGAAAATCATCTTTCCGTGAATACAGATGATTATATTGTTGTTAATTATTCAATGAAAAAGTACCTTTATAATAAAAAAACCAAAGCAACAACAATACTTGCAGGCTCTGTTTTTGATCTGGATGAAAACGGGACAAATTTAATAGGTGCAAAGGATAATACTCTTTACTATATTGCCATAGATGATTCTACCGGCGGTTCTGCAATATATGCTTTTAATCTTGATTCCTTGGATAAAGAAATTATTGACACAAAGAACGAGGTATGCAATTTCGATGCTTTTTTAGGAACTGAAGACATTTTAGGCATAGCAGATCCTGGATTGGATATTATGGAAATCATAATGTCATCAGTATGGATAAGCAGCAGAGGCAGACATAATACTGATTCTGTCAGAGCATTTCTGTCAGAAAAAGATGCAACAGGAGCATACGGTGTTTCAAATATAACAAAAATATGCACAACTGATGATTACATATTTTTTGTAAATGAGTTAAGTACGCTTTATGTATACTCTTATGCCGATAATTCATTTACCAAACTGGCAGATGACAGAGTAACAGACTTTTTTATAACTGAAAATAATGTTTATTATTATTCTGCAGATAAAAGCGGAAATCTGTTTGTTATTGATTATGCAGGAAAAAACAATAAATATGTAACTGACATTACTTTATCCAACCTGCACATAAGGAACGGAATTATTTATGCAAAATCAGAAAGCAGTGATATATATAAGATTGATGAAGAAAAATGTGAGCTTATTGCTCAAGGAATCAATGAAGATGTATGGGATTCTGACGGATATAATTTGTATGTGTTTGATTCAAGTACTGAAAACATCTTCGTCAGTTTACTATAAAAAAATATAAAAAGGGAGATTATTATGATTAATCAAAAATTAAACTCATTGTTTGCAAAGTTAACCCTTGAAAAATTGAACTGTATTGAAAACTCTAGTATTGATATGAAATGTGAGATTGATCCATTAATTGAGTCAACAATATGTGAGAAAGTTAACGCAAAAATAGTATTTATGTCAAACTAATAATACTTATTTATAATGTCATTTGTTAAACAATTTAGGTGTATGTGTTTAAGCCGTTTAATAAAGTACATTAATTTAAGGCAAGCATTTATTGTGTGTGCTTGCCTTAAACTAAAAAAATAAATTCAAAAAATGTTGAAATGTGCACTTTTGTCGAAACCACTAGCATTTTTGCTCGTATTTTTGAACTTAAATTTATAACGAGATGTTTTTTTAGTTGTGTAAATGAAACTTTATACATATACAAATTCGACAAAATACTTATTCAAAATCCGTCATTTCGACAAATTTTAAAATTATTAAAAATTTTGTGTTACTTTTTGAGATTTTCGACACTTATAAATAAAAGAACAAGTATAAATTATAGTTTATTTCTGTAATTATACTTGTTAAGCACTTGCTTTTTTCTCTTAGTTGTTACTTCGGTATATATCTCCGTTGTAGCAACACTACTGTGTCCGAGAATTTCTTGAACAGAACGTAGGTCTGCACCGTTTGCAAGTAAATTTGTTGCAAATGTATGGCGTAAATAATGCGGCGTTGATTTCTCATTTATTCCACAGGCTCGTTTAACAGAATTATAGATGTATTCAATACCGTGTATGCTCAACTGTTTACCAAAACGATTTACAAATATCTTATCTGTGTTGGTTGGTCTGCATTTGCGGATTTTCAGCCACCGAGTAAGATTATTCCAAGTGTCATTACAGGATATGTAAATGAGTCTCTGCTTTCGACCTTTGCCGTGAATGAGAATTGTTCGTTCCGAGTAAATTACATCACTAAGTGAAATATTTGAGGCTTCAGCAATTCTTATTCCGGTACTTATTAATACATCAATTAAAGCAAGGTTCCGGAAATTCTTCCAAGAATCAAAAACAGTCGTTTCATTTTCGGCACAGGTACTTAAATATGTGAGCAGTTTTGATGTTTCCTTTATTGCTAGCGTTTTTGGAAGCCTACGTTCTTTCTTATAACGGAAATTGTGATTCTGATAATAGTTAAAATCAGTATAACCTTGCTTATAAAGAAAACTGAAAAACATTTTTAGTGTAATCAGCTTTCGGCAAATGGTGTTATCTTTGAGCCCACGCTCTTTGGATAGCACATGCACATATTTCAGGATAACTGTTTCATCAAGTTCATTGTCTTGAAGAAATGCTTGAAAATCTTTTAAATCCGAACGATAAGCTATTATAGTTTTATCGGATAAATTTTTTGTAGATTGGATGACTTGTATAAATTCATCACTTGCTGTTTTTATACTTTTCATTTGATCACTCCTCGAGATTTTGAAAATGTGTTCGCAAATTCATTTTAACAGAATTTCGAGGAGATTTGTTAATAACTTACAATAACTTCTTATTATTGTGAAATTAGATAAAGGATAATTCTTTATTATTCT
>CAZTFS010000087.1:0-10177 GCA_964613045.1 uncultured Eubacteriales bacterium | reverse complement strand
GATGTACTCTGTTAAAAACAGTAGTGTAAAATATTAAGCAGTATGTAAGGAGGATATGCGGAGCAATGGACGGTAAACACTTCCCGCAAAGTCAGTATGAAATAGGTGTCACCGTACCGCCGTTTCATCCTCGGTGCAGAGGTACAACGGTTCCGTATTTCGACGATATGGAAGAATACGGCGAACGTTTTGCAAGAGACCTTGACGGCAGTACATTCTATGTCCCTGCTGATACCACCTATGAGCAGTGGAAGCAGATGCAGGATGATAAATACGGCGATGGCAGCGTTGACAAAGCACGGAAAATGGTGTATAATAAAAGTGCTGATTTGAAGCAGTATGAGCAGTATAAACAGGTTCTCGGCAACAATGCACCGCAATCCTTTAAAGAGTTTCAGAATATTAAATATGATGATAATTTATATTCGATGTTTAAAGGATATGCAAATTCAATAAAAACAGGAGAATTAACACCTCTTGCCGATTTTGAACTGTATAAAAACATAAGCAATGAGATTGATTCAAAACTTATTGGTATAACAACATCGAATGGCATAC
This sequence comes from uncultured Eubacteriales bacterium, assembly GCA_964613045.1. GTDB lineage: Bacteria > Bacillota > Clostridia > Oscillospirales > Acutalibacteraceae > UBA1081. The sequence continues at coordinate 9,619 of CAZTFS010000087.1, read as the reverse complement.
AAATTACAGGAAAATCAAAACATTTCATTGCAAGAACTATTGGTTCTGTTGAGCAGAGACGAAGTGGCGTTAGTGTTGAGCATTCTCTTGATGCCCTGTTGCACCCGGATGAAATCAGAGCAGTGAAAGTTCTTAAAAACGGCAAAAGTCAAAAATTTGTTGGTAAAAACTGCTTTGTTACCATAAATCCCGATACAGGAAATCTGGTTCAGGTAAATCCTCGATAAGGAGAGAGTACAAAATGTTAAATATAACAAGTGAACAACTTGCAGTAATAAAAAAATATTTGCCCGATTGCTCTGATTATATATCCAATGACGAGCTTGATATTTTACTGGACAAATTTGATGATGTGATAACAGAAGTTGGATTTGACGATGAATATGAACTTACATCTGAAGGATTACAGTTGCAGAAAGTTTATGATCAGATTTATAATCAGAATAAATAACCGTCCTTGTGTAAGGGCGGTATTTTTATACCCAAATTCGGGAGGTGAGGACATGAATATAACCGAAAAAGTTAAAATCGGCGGATATATGTACAATGTTCAAAGACCTGTTGCACCGTTTCCGTCTGCAGACTGTTCCAATGTTTGTGACGGTGAACATAATTTTCCACAACAGCTTATAAAGGTTGCATTTGCAGGCACGAAAGAATATCAGGACACGGTTTTTCTTCATGAAATCTGTCATGCAATCGTTGCTGTTTACTGTAATGATGTCGGCAATGATGAAGAAAAATTCGTTGAGCAGTTTGCAAAGGGTTTGTATCAGGTTATTACTGATAATCCCGAAATTTTCAAATAAATGATTCAAGCACTTTGCTTTAAATGCAGGGTGCTTTTTTCATACCCAAAATTACCGCCTGAACGGGCGGACAATAAATGCGTTCTTCGTAATACCGGGACTTGCCGGACTAAAAAGGACAACGAAAGGAGACACACAAAAATGTTGGAATGGTTAAAGACAATTTTAGGTGATACCTATACGGAGGATATCGACAAGAAAGTATCCGATGAAATAGGCAAGCAGTTTGTTTCGAGGACAGATTTCAACACTCTTAACGAAACAAAAAAGACACTTGAAAACACCGTGAACACTCTGAAACAGCAGAACGGTGACAACGAGGCTCTGCAGAACACTATTAAAGACCACGAAAACACCATCGCACAGCTTAAAAAGGATGCAGAAAACACAAAGAAGTATCATACTCTTGCAGATGAGCTTCGCACAATGGGCGTTGTTGACCCTGACTACATCATTTATAAAGCAGGCGGTGTTGAAAAATTCACCTTTGACAAAGAGGGTAAACCCGAAAAGCTTGATGATGTTGTTAAGCCCTACAAAGAAAATGCGGCAATGGCACATATCTTTTCGGCATCAAAGCAGGATTATAACCCTGCCGGCGGTTCAGATCCTGTTAAGAATCCTTTTGCAAAGGACACTTACAACCTTACCGAACAGGGCAGGTTGATAAGAGCAGACCCTGCAGCGGCAAAATCAATGGCAGAAGCCGCAGGAGTAACAATTAACATTTAAAGAAAAGGAGAAATTTTATGCCTACAACACTTTCGGACGTAATCGTCCCTGAACTTTTTAACCCTTATGTGGTTAACAGAACAATGGAGCTTTCAGCTCTTTTAAACAGCGGTATTGTTCAGAACAATTCTGAATTTGACCGTCTTGCTTCGGAAGCAGCTCCCATTCACAACATGCCTTTCTTTGAGGACCTTACAGGTGATGCTGAGGCAATCATTGAAGGTAATAAACTTACAGCCGATAAGATCACATCGAAGAAGGATGTTTCAACCACTATCCGCAGAGCAAAAATGTGGGCTTCAACAGACCTTGCCGCAGCTCTTGCAGGTGCTGACCCCATGAAGGCTATCGGTGACCTTGTTGCAAAATACTGGTCACGTCAGATGCAGAAGGAACTTATTGCAGTTCTTAAAGGTGTATTCGGTACTTACACACCTGAAGAAGGCGAAGCGGTAACACCTTTTAAGGAGCATATCCTTGATATCACAACAGCTTCAACTGCTGCGGCAAAGAAGATTTCCGCTTCATCCTTTATCGATGCACTTCAGCTTCTCGGTGATGCCCAGGAAACTCTTACAGGTGTGGTAATGGATTCTGCCGCAAAGTCATATCTCAAGAAGAACAACCTTATTACAACAGAAAGAGATTCAAACAGCGTTGAATTCTCCACCTACCAGGACAGAAGAGTTATTGTTGATGACGGCTGTCCCGTTGAAACTACCGATGCAGGTCAGGTACATACTCTTTATCTCTTCGGTGAGGGTGCTGTTGCTCTCGGTAACGGTAATCCTGTCGGTTTTGTTCCCACTGAAACAGACCGTGATAAGCAGATGGCTTCAGGTGTTGATTATCTTATTAACCGCAAGACCTTTATTCTTCATCCCCGTGGAGTAGCATGGCAGAACAAAGTGAGAGAAAATGTCGAAACTCCCACAAGAGAGGAACTCTCTAATGCTCTTAACTGGCAGAGAGTTTACGAAGCAAAGCAGATTCCCATCGTTGCATTCAAGTTCCTTATAGGTTAAAGAGGTGTGAATATGAATATCGGTATGCTGAAAAAAATTACGGGGTTTTCTTTTTGTGATGAGGTGTATAAGTTTGCCGCTTCATCGGCTGAAGAAGCAGTGAAGAATTATTGCAATATTGATGAAATCCCCGTCGGACTTGAAAACACGACAATAAAAATCGCTGCCGATATTCTTCGCCGTGGTCAGTACGGCAGCGGTGATGTCCCTGTCGTGGTAAGTTCTGTGACAGTCGGGGATACAAGCACATCTTTCACTCCTTTATCGGACAGCGAAGCTAACGAGGTTATCGCAAATTACATGAAGACGCTTAACCGATACAGGAGAGTGACATTTACATGATCAATGCTCACAGAAAGGCAATCGAAAAGACTTATACGGATATATGCACCGTTACCGAATACAAAAAGTATAAAAAGAGTAACAAGACAACAGGATTTCGGCAAACGGCGGTGTATACGGATATACCTTGCAGACTGTCCTTTAAAACTGTAAATTCGGCATCGGGAACGGGAACAGTGACGAAAATCGGGCAGATTATCACGCTGTTTATCTCTCCCGACATCGACATAAAAGCAGGCTCAAAAATCACCGTTACCCATGACGGCAGAACAACAGACTATAAAAGAAGCGGCTTTCCTGCGGTGTATAAAACACATCAGGAAATACCGCTTGAACTTTTTGAGGAGAATGCATAATATTGACAAATTTCGAGGTTTGATATATAATAAAGCTCCGGAAAAAATCCGGAGCCGAAAGGTTTTCTGAGAATAAGGCGGTTAGTGTACTCCTCCACAAGGAGGTGATACATATGCCAATTACTTTAACATTTCACATTGGAAAGTTTACTTTTACAGTGCGTATTAAGGTAAAAAGCAACAACCGCCACTCGGGCAAGTGACGATTGTTAAGATAAAATATTTTAACTTCAGGCACTAACCGCTTTTAACGGTTGCCTTTCGGTTTTATTATATGCTATATTTTGAATTTTGTCAAGTCACGGTTTTTATGTACCGTGATTTTTTTTATGCTCTGAAAGGTGGGTTAATGTGTCAAAGGGATTTGATATGAGCGGATTTGAGAAGCTTCGGAAGGACCTGCAGAAGTTACAGACGAAATCTCCTCAAACCGTGGAAAAGTGTGCAAATGACCTTGTATTACGGCTTTATTCGATGACAAAGAAACGCACACCTGTGGGGGATTATGAGGACACCTATGACCTTGAATATGACGGAGAAAAATATTTTCTTGTTATGTCAGATAAGCAAGGCGGTGCTCTACGCCGTGGCTGGGTAGTCCGAGGACCTTATTACTTTGGCAATAACTATGTATGTGAACTTATCAATCCCGTTGAGTATGCTCCTTATGTTGAATACGGTCACAGACAGACTCCGGGAAGGTATGTTCCCGCTATTGACAGAAAACTTACGGCAAATTGGGTAAAAGGTTATTTTATGCTTACGAAATCACTTCAAGATCTTGAAAGGCTTGCTCCGAAGGTTATTGAGAAAAATGTTGATACAATGATGAAAGAGGTGTTCGGGTGATAGTTCAGAAAATCATTGACAGTATTGCCGATATACTCGATACAAGCTTCCCCGATACGGATATACACACGGAAGATGTAAAGCAGGGACTTAACACTCCTTGCTTTTTTGTTTTCCAGATAAATGTTTCCGACATACGGCATGTCGGCTGTCGTCGGAATGCAAGATACTCCATGTGTGTGCAGTATATTCCCGATTCGGAAGAACAGAAAGCTGAATGTGTTGAGGTTGAGGAAAAGCTCTATAAACTGCTTGAGTATATCAAAATTGACGGCTTAACTGTCGGCGGTATTGACATTCATTCGGAAACAACCGATGAAGTATTGAGCTTTTTTGTCACATACAGAATGCTGACCATGGAAAAGCCCAAAGAAGAAACGGAAAATATGAAAGAATTACAAGGTGATGTTAATGTCAAAGAAGAAAACAGCTGATGAAATGACGGCAGAGCCTGTCAGCAAGGCTTCCGAGCCGACTTTTACAAAGGAACAGCTTGTTAATTCAAAGCTTTTTAAACATCGCAGATACGCTCTTGCAGCATGTCTTGACGATGATAAAAAATACACAATAAAAGAAGCAGAAAAACTGCTTAATAAATTAAAGGGGGAAAAGTAAATGGCTCTCGGCGGAGGTACATTTATAGCTCAGAATAAGATTTTACCCGGTGCATATGTCAATACGGCTTCTGCATCATTGGCTTCCGTATCAGCATCTGACAGAGGTGTTGCGGCAATCGGTCTTGAGCTTGACTGGGGTGAAGAAAATAAGATAATCGAACTGACAAACAGTGATTTTATTAAAAATTCGCTTACAGTCTTCGGTTGTAATGCTTCAGATGAAAGTCTGAAAGGACTTCGTGATGTGTTTAAGCATTCAAGAAAGGTGCTTATTTACCGTCTTAACGGCGGCGGAGTAAAGGCATCAAACAGTTTCGGTACTGCAAAGTACAGCGGCACAAAAGGTAATGACATTAAAATTGCTGTATCTGTTTCAGTTGATAATGCAGATAAGTTCATTGTAAACACTTATCTCGGCACTTCGCTTGTTGATACTCAGACCGTTGCAGCCGCTTCAGAGCTTGCAGACAATGATTTTGTTGTGTTCAAGAAAGATGCGACACTTGCCGAAAACGCAGGTGAAACAATGACAAACGGTACCAACGGTACCGAGCTCAGTCATGAAGCATTTCTTGCAAAGCTTGAACAGTACGCATTTAACGCTGTAGGCGTGGTCAGTGAAGACAGCACAGTCAACAATCTGTATGTTGAATTCGGCAAGACAATGAGATACGATTACGGCATTAAATTCAGTGTGGTTGTTTATAAAACAAAGGCTGATTTTGAGGGGGCTGTCAATGTCAAGAACAAGCCCGAAGCTGTATACTGGACTCTCGGTGTTCAGGCAGGTATTGCCGTTAATAAATCGGCTCTCAACATGGTATATGACGGTGAATTTGAAATCGAAGCAGATTACACCCAGTCACAGCTTGAAGAAGCTATCGAAAACGGTGAATTCGTGCTTCATAAGGTCGGTGATGAACTGCGTGTTCTTGCTGATATAAACTCTCTTACGTCTGTAACAGATGATAAGGGTGAGATATTCAAATCAAATCAGACTGTAAGAGTTGCTGATCAGATCGCAACCGATGCAGCCAATATATTTGCAACGAAATATCTCGGCAAGGTGCAGAATGATGCATCCGGCAGAGAGAGCTTCTGGGGAGATATTCGCAGTATATTAAAGTCTTTGGTCAACATTCGTGCAATTGAAGATTTTGACGATAGCGATATTACCGTTGAAGCAGGTAACGAAAAGGGCAGTATCGTATTTAACTGTGCCGCAGTTGTTATCGGAACAATGGAAAAACTGTACATGACCTGTGTAATCAGCTGACGGAAAGGAGAATAAAACTATGGATATGAACACATTTTTTGATCCTCAGGATGCTCCTGCATCAAAATGGGGTGCGGCATACGTTACCATTGACGGTAACAGATATTCATTTTTCAACGCAAAAAAGTGCGAAGTAAAAGCAAGCGTTGAAACAAAAGACGTTCCGGTTCTCGGCAGAACTATCAAGGGTAAGAAGGCTGTGGGCTTGGAAGTTAAAATCACGATGACCGTATATAAATGCAGTGAACATTTTGACGATATTATTGAAAAATTCAAGAATACAGGCGTGCTGCCCACATTTGACCTTCAGGTAAGCAGTGAAGACCCCGCATCGGCAATGGGAAGAACTTCAAAGATATATAACGATTGTGTTATTGACGGAGACGTGCTTCTTTCAATGTTTGAAGCAGACGGCGATGTTATTGAGCAGGAAATTACGGCTTATGCTATGGACTATTCCAGTGCGGCAAAGTACAAAGCACCTGATTATATGTGATAATTAAAAATAGCAGAGAGCCGTAAAAAAGCTCCCTGCTGTTTTTTATCTTACTGCCATGACATCTGCAGTTGTTTTTTATTCATTGCACAGTCGGCAAGGTACAGATTGATAAGAGTTTGATAGGGAATTCCCGAACTGTCGGATTGAGCTTTAAAATACTCTATTGTATCAGAGTCAATGTTAATGGTTATTTGCTTTTTCAGCTTTTTTGCATAGGGATTTTTTTTAGCGTTTTTAAAATCGTATTCATCTTTCATTTCGGTCACCTCATTCATAATACTGTTTTGTTTTCGTCCCATTCAAATTTTATCGTTTCCATAATTATATTATAATTACTGTATAATTAAATGTCAATAGTATTCTATGCGATTTTTTAGAAAAAATTCAAAAAAGAAAGGATTTTTATTATGTCATTTGAAAGATTTATGAAGAAAAACAAGGCGGTAAAGGAAAATACTTTTTATCCCGCCACCAAATCACTTTGTGATGAAGAGGGCAATCCTCTTAAGTGGGAAATTAAAGCTCTGACGACCAAGGAAACCGAAGCCCTCAGAGAGAAAAATACAATTGAAATTCCCGTTCCCGGAAAGCCCGGTATGTACCGTCAGAAGGTAACAAAAGATTATATCCCTTCACTTATCTGTGCGGCGGTTGTTTCCCCGAATCTGTATGATGCCGAGCTTCAGGACAGCTACGGTGTACATACTCCGCAGGAGCTTATTGTTGAAATGGTTGATAACCCGGAGGAATATTCCGCAATGCTTCAGTTTGTACAGTCCTACAGCGGTATTAAAGCCACAATGGACGATGAAATAGCAGAAGCAAAAAACTGATAAATGAGGGCGATGCTGAAGCGACATATGCATATTTTGCACTTATGAAGCTTCACATACTGCCCTCAGTTTTTCTTAATCTTGACAGACAGGAAAAAGCTTTTGTAATTGCTTCTGCACAGCTTTATTCTGAACAGAAGAAAAAAGAGGAAAAAGAAATAAAGAATGCGGCAAAAAAATAACAGTTGCATTATTTGTCAAAATATGCAATAATAATTGAAGCAAAAGAATAGTTTTAATTCGAATTTGCAAAAAGCTGAGGTTTTTTAATGAGTGCAGATGTAGAAAAACTTGGTGTTGTCGGGCAAAAGATAGTTGACCATTTTAATTTATCCGTTTTGCCGGATACACCGGTTTATATAGGTTTAAATAACAGAATACATATGGAAAACAGTCACGAAGAGGACTATAATAAGTATTCTGAACACCTGAGTGATATAATTCAAATGCCTGATTATGTAGGTGTGAATCCTCATGATGCATCCTTGGAGTATTACAAGAAATTCGGAAAAACTGTTATTTATGTAAAACTTGCTGTTCGTCCGACAAAAAACGGTGTTTATTTTGCAAAAACTGTTTATGAGATAAATGAAAGCAAATTTAACAGTTATTTAAAAAAAGGCAGAATAAAATCTGTATGATATTAATTTTTTATATTGACAAATTATAAAAAGTTGAGTATAATAATATTGCAGTTGAATAAACTATTTGTATATATTTTCGAGAACGGAACGGGCAGCCGGGCCCCTCGAAAGAGGTTTGGAGATGTGGGAGTGTCGCCCCACCGAAAATATATGCACATGAGCAAGTCTTGAAATATAGGCTTGCTTTTTTGTTGCATTTTTTTGAATTTTATCAGTATTGCCGTCTCATTCGGGGCGGCATTTTTCTTAAAAGAGGTGATCAAATGACAAATTACGGTGCGTCTATTGAGTTGGCAGATAAAATGACACCGATTCTTAATAACATCATAACAGCTTTGGACATGACTATAAGTACCGTTTATGATATGCAGTCTTCTGTTGACGGATTTGATGCTTCTGGGCTTGATGCGATCCGTGAAACGCTTGCTCAGGCTGAATCTGCTCATGATTCACTCGTTGAAAAGTTAAAAGAACCCGTAAGTATGCCTCAGCCCGAAACACCGGAGCCTGTTACATGGACAAGCAGTAATTTTGATGTTTTTACGGATACAGGAACAGACCGTTTTACAAGTGAAATTCAGTCTGCGGTTGATATGATAAACAGACTGAATACGGAACAACGGAGCATTGCTGCAAATGCGGCAAACACAAATGTCTTTTCAAAAGATGCAGTTCTTGATATGGTTGACATTTTTATTACGGAACAATAAAAAGCGTTTCCCCGTTTATGCTTAAGCTTGACAACAGCAATGAAATCCCCGAAGAAATGCTTGTGTTTCTCGATTCCGCTCAAGCGGAATTGAGTGAAGGAGATAAAGTTGTTGTGCTTAAAAAATCGGGCGGCCAAAAGTTTTTAATTTTAGGGAGGTCGGCAACATGATACCTGTTACTGCTTCTGATATAGGTACTATTGAATTTGATAATACCGATGAAGTGATAAGACCATCATTGACATTCAAAATAGACCTTGATAAAGGTACTGTTTCGGGAACGGTTGACGAAGTTGAAGCTTTAAAGCAGGCTGTTATATGCCGTTTCTGACCCAGTCCGAAAAATATGATATTTATTCGGATATGTACGGCATTCCGCTGAATGAAATGCTCGGAAAAAGTGCTCCGCTTGTATATGTTTCGGTTGCAAATGCCATTGAAAGCACATTGCTTGATGATGACAGAATATTAAGTGTATCGGGGGTCGTGTTTAATACCGATTCAAAAAATGTTAATGTAAGTTTCAATGTTGATTCTGTTTTCGGCACTGTAAATTTTGAGGAGGTAAGTTTATGACGGAAGAAGCGAACAGCATTTTAGCGGAGCTTATGACTGACATTTCGGATGAGTTTGATAAAAGGGAAGGTTCGATCGTTCATACAGTGCTCGCTCCTGTTGCAAAAAAGCTGGTTGATATGGAAAATAAGAATAATACTGCATTCGAGGATACCGGTGAAGAGACTGTCGAGAGAATCACGGCTGTTGAACAAGCCGTCAAGTCGGCACAGCATCAGATTGATGAAATGAAAGAGCTGATCAACTCCATTCATGAGCTTGCATCTGAGGTTAGGTACATGCGAACTGATATCAATAAGATGCAGACCGATATTGATGAAATCAAAGCAAAGCCCACAAAACGCTATGAGC
>CAZTFS010000086.1:0-10179 GCA_964613045.1 uncultured Eubacteriales bacterium | reverse complement strand
AGTATACGATCACTTGGGTAACAGGTGCAGGTACTTACACAGGTACATGGGCATACGGTACAACACCCGATCCCGCAATTGATAATGTTGATACTTCAAAGGCTTCAACGGCTTCAACAGATTATGCATTCAATGCATGGGATAAAGCAATCGTTACTGTAACAGGTAATGAAACCTACACAGCGACATATAAAGAAACTGTAAGAAGCTATACTATTACATGGCTTGATGATGAAGGTAATTTGATCGATACAACTACTGTTGAATATGGTCAGATGCCTACACATGCAGATCCTGCAAAGGCTTCAACAGTTTCTACAGATTATACATTTGCCGGTTGGGATAATCCGATCGTTGAAGTAACAGGTGAAGCTACTTACACAGCTGTATTCACAGAATCTGTAAGAAAGTATACAATTACATGGGTTGTCGGTGATACAAAGACCACAACAACAGTTGCATACGGTGATACTCCTGTATTTGACGGCACTCCCGCACTTGCTCCCACAGCAGAGAGAGAGTACCTGTTCACGGAATGGTCACCTTCAATCACAACTGTAACAGGTGAAAAGACCTACACAGCTCAGTTCTCCGAGAAGCTCAGAAGCTACACAATTACATACGTAATTGATGGTGAAACTGTTGAAACACAGACAGTTGAATTCGGTTCAAACTTCTCACATCCCGAAATTCCCGAAAGAGAAGGTCATTCGTCATATTGGGCAGTTGACTACATGACAATGCCTGCTCAGGATATCACAGTTACTGCTGTTTACACAGCTAAGAAGTACACAGTAAAATGGATTGCTGATAATCAGACTGTTTATGAAGAGCAGGTGGCTTACGGTTCTGCAATTCCTGTAAAGAGCGTTCCTGTGAAGGCAGGTAATTCAGGTGTTTGGGAATATGTTCCCGAAACAATGCCTGCAGAAACTGTTACAATTACTGCAGTATATACACCTAACAGCTACTCAGTCACATGGACCTTCACTTACGGTTCAGGCTCCGATGTTGCTACATACGGTATTGATTATGAAGTAACATTTGATGTTCCGATCCTTCCCGCTGATATCAGAGTTACAATAAGCGGTGTTGTTCTCAGCGACGATAATTACAGATACGATTCTGAAACCGGTGAACTCTTTATTTGGGGTGAGGTAATTACAGGTGCTGTAGCAATCAGTGAAAGAGCAGCGGAAGGCTATCAGAATGTTATTGTTTCCGTTTCAAATGCACTGCTTACCAACACTTCAGGTATCGTTGAAGAGGGAACTGCATTCCATACTCAGATAGTACCTTATGAGGGCTACCTTGTTCCCGAAAGTGTCGTTGTATGTATCAACGGTGTTGAACTCCACGAGGGCTACACATATGATGCAAACACAGGCAGACTCACGATCAACGCAGAGGTAATGACAGGTGAGCTTAGCATTCGTGCTGAATGTCAGGCCGATCCTAATTATAAGGGTTCTGTAAATTGCACATGTAACTGCCACAGCAGCAGCTCATTTACAAGATTCTTCTTTAACATCATTACATTCTTACGTAAATTGTTCGGTATGAATCAGTATCGTTATTGCGATTGCGGTACAGCTCACTGGTAAGATCAATTAATATGCTCCCCGATGAAAGTCGGGGAGTTTTCTTTCAGCAAAATATAAAAAAGTAGTGCAAATTATGTTAAACTGTGTTATAATTACAATATTAAGGAGGTCGTATAATGGATATAAAGGAGACTGTAAGTAAGGTTAAAACTTATTGGAAGACACCTATGAAGGGCAGATATATGCCGTTCAGAGAAATTGCAGCTTATTCAGGCGGTGGTATAGGTGCTTATATGCTTATTACACTTGGTACGGCTTGTTTGCTTGCAACAGGTAACACTCTCATTTCCAGTACTCTCGGTGTGGATGCAACAGACATGTACATACTTTATGTTATTGCCGTTGTTGCCAATATACCGCTTACCGGAATAAGAGCAAACATAATCGACAATACACGAAACAAGGCAGGAAAATACAGACCTTATATTGTTTCAATGGGAATCCCCACTGCAGTTATATGTGTTCTGATGGTCTGGTTCCCGTATGATAAGCTGAGCTATATATTACCGGACGGAGAGCTCTTCGGCGAAAGCTATGATTATGTTGCTAAATGTGCACTGATACTGCTCTTCAATCTGTTTCTGCATTTCTTTTATTATTTCTTTTATGACGGATATGAAAATCTCATACATGTTCTCTCTCCTAATTCCCAGGAACGTGCAGATGTTGCATCTGTCAAGAGCGTAGTTTACTCATTTGCACCGACCGTTGTAAATCTTATTACTCCTATTATTGCTTCTAATATTTTCCACACCAACACTACCGATATACGTGTTTACAGACTTCTGTATCCTATTCTCGGTGTGCTGGGTATAGCATTATGTATTGTTGTCTATAAATACACGGAAGAAAAAATCGTTCAGGCGAAGACACACGTTGTAAAAATACGGTTTACCGATGCACTGCGTGAAGTCTCGAAGAATAAGTATTTCTGGATAATCTCACTTGCCGGCTGGATAGGTTTTCTTGAGCAGGCATATCAGAATATTCTTTACTGGCTGTATAATTATGGCGGCACTTGTACAGGTAATGCCTACGGTATCATAAATACTGTTTACGGCAATGCATCGCTCTGGGGTATGCTTTTAGCTCCGTTCTGCATAAGAAAATGGGGTAAAAAGTCAGTCCTTATCGTTACAAATATGTTTAATATCGTATTTATCCTTATGATGCTTCCCTTTACACAGCAGATAGATAATCTGACGATATGGCTTGTTCTCGGATGTCTTTATATGAATGCATTTATGGGTTCATTTGCACATATCCTCAATCCTGCCATACAGGCAGATATCAGAGATTATCAGCAGTACAAAACAGGCGAGCGTATTGACGGTATGTTCTCTGCAGTTGCTACTATCGGTACTGTTATTACTCTTTTAACCTCCTCTGTTCTTCCTGCAATTTATGAAAAAGGCGGAATTACAAAAGAAAATGCAGCAGTTGTAACTTCAAATCCGACAATTCTTTCAAGAGTGCTCGCTGAGGGAAAAACAGTCGGCGAGATTCTTGCTGAACAGCTTGCTAACGGTCAGAATAACTACAATAACGCATATTCAGCCCTTTATGATCCCGATATTCTGATTTCTCTTCTTCACGTGCTTATTATTGTTTCGGCTATAGGTGCATTTATGAATGTTGTGCCTTATTTCTGGTACGATTTTAATGAACGTAAGCAGAAATCGATCGTCCGTGTGCTTAAAGTCCGTGCAATGTTTGAGGATTACGGTAACGGTGCCCTCAGCGATAAGGAGCTTGTGGAAACTGTTGATCTTGTAAATAGTGCAAGAGAAATGGCTGTTGCCGAACCTAAAGCTGTTGATAAAAAATCATATAAATCAATATCCGACAAAGCAAAACGTAAGGAAGCCAAGAAGCTTTACCGTGCAGATGTCGAATTTAATGAGGAGATCGAGATCTCAAGATTTGTATGTGAAGAACTTGATAAATTCTCTAAACCCTGTTGGCAGCCTTATATTGCGATGTGCAGATCAATATATGCATCGGGACTTGAAGGACTCCGCAATATGAATATCAATGATATCAACCGTGAGATCAGTGAAGCAAAATGTATGCCGAAAAAGACTGCTGATGAAAAAGAGATACGCAGTATGTGTATTGATATGGCAAAGAATAAAAAACTGTCATTGAAAGCTATCGCAAGGTATTATTCTCATGGTAAAGAGTTTGTCAAGCCCGATTTTTCGGTTCTTGACGGTTATTATGAAGAAGAAGACAGATGTAATGCTGAGCTTAAAGCTCTTTATCAGCAGCAGGCTGATGCAAAGAAAGAGAAGGATAACTTAAGAGTCAGCGAACTTAAAAGTATGATAAAAGAGCTTGAAAAGAAAAAGAAGAATGCTGTAAAGCTTGCAAAGCTTGAATCAGACAAAACCTCTAACTTTGCAAGAGCTGCAAAGCCTTATATTGATGCTGAAAATAGGCTTCGTCAGATGGAAAACTATACTCATTTTGAAGAAATTTCAGCTCAGTATGATGAGGCAAAAATTAGATATGAAACTGCAGAGGCTGAAAAAGAGGCTCAGCGAATCAGACTCGAGCAGGAAGCAAAAGAGCACGCTGCAAAAATAAAAGCAGAAAAGAAAAATGGAGATACAGACAATGGCAAACAAAACCTATGATAAAATGTACGGATATCTTGATTCTTTATGCAGTAAAATCGAAGATGAAAAAATCCGTGAAATGTTCAGAAAATGTTATCTGAATACACTTGAAACAACCGTAAAATATGATGAAGAGGGCAATGTCTTTGTTATTACGGGAGATATCGAAGCCATGTGGCTTCGTGACAGCAGTGTTCAGGTCAGCCACTATGTCAGAGCGGCAAAGGAAGATAAAGATGCAAAATTACTTGTAAAAAATCTTCTTGAACGGCAGTTTAAACTTATCTGTCTTGACCCTTATGCGAATGCATTCAACGAATCAGCCAACGGCAGAGGACATCAGGACGATACAATGAAGCTTGATATCGTATGGGAGCGTAAATATGAAATAGATTCTCTCGTCTATCCCTTATGGCTTCTTAACAGATACTATGAAAACACGGGTGACAAAGAAATTTTCGGCGAACAGTTCATGAAAACTTATAAGGTCATTCTTGACACTCTTGTAACTGAACAGGATCCGAAAAATTCAACCTATTATTTCCGCAGAAGCGGTGATTGTGCTTTTGATACTCTTGATAATGACGGATACGGTTCGGATTATGCGTATACAGGCATGGTAAGAAGTGCATTCCGTCCCAGTGATGACAGATGCGTTTATCCGTTCCTTGTCCCTGCTAATATGTTTATTGTTGCCGCTATAAATAATCTGCATAAGAATCTCAGTGAAGCAGGTATTGATGATCCTTACAAAGTGACTGCTGAAAAGCTCTGTAAGGATATTGAGAAAGGCATTCGTGAGTATGCAATCGTTGAAACAGAGGAGTTCGGCAAGATATATGCCTATGAAGTTGACGGACTCGGTAATAAGCTTATGATGGACGATGCCAATGTTCCGAGCTTGCTTTCTCTTCCGTATCTGGGTTATTGCAGTAAGACGGATGAAATGTATCTCAATACAAGGAGATTTGTTTTAAGCAAGTACAATCCTTATTACTTTGAAGGATCAGCCGCCAAAGGTATCGGAAGTCCCCACACCCCCGAAAACTATATCTGGCACATCGGTCTGCTTATTGAAGGGCTTACAACAGATGACAGGGGAGAGCTTGAAAGAATTTGGAAAACTCTTCTTTCAACCGATGCCGGTACAGGCTTTATGCACGAAGGCTTCAATTGTGATGATCCCGACGAATTTACAAGAAGCTGGTTCGCCTGGGCAAATACACTTTTTGCGATATTCGTGATGGATAAAATATTCTAATAAAATTTTGAACTTTGGATACATAAAAAACAGGAATGATTGATACTTTGCTGTTCATTTTTGCTATTTGTTTTTTATTTTAAATTTCTCTTGATTTTATGCAAACTTTGTGTTAATATCTTAATAATAGTAAAATGCTGTGATGGAGAGAGTAATTTCTTTTACGGATTTCAGCGAACTGACGGCGGTGCAAGGTCAGTATCACGGGAAGAAACGAAAATCACTCCGGAGCTGAGGGCTGAATCTCAGTAGGCTTCTCCGGTTGCCGACCGTTAAAGCGGACGCATATGATGGTATGTTGTAATCAGGTGGTTTAGTCAAAGTATCGGTCTTTGTCCTGTATTGCAGGATGAAGACCATTTTTATTTATGAAAGGAGAAATATCAAATGTACGAGCCAATTTCCCCAAATGTTAATTTCGTCGAACAGGAAAAGAAAATTGAAAAGTTCTGGCGGGATGAAAAGATTTTTGAAAAGAGTATAGAAGAAAAGGCAAAGGGTACTCCCTATGTTTTCTATGACGGACCTCCCACAGCTAACGGTAAGCCCCATATCGGTCACGTTCTGACTCGTGTTATCAAGGATATGATCCCCAGATACCGCACAATGAAAGGCTGCATGGTTCCCCGTAAAGCAGGCTGGGATACACACGGTCTTCCCGTTGAGCTTGAGGTTGAAAAAATGCTCGGTCTTGACGGTAAAGAACAGATTGAGGAATACGGTCTTGATCCGTTTATCGGTCATTGCAAAGAAAGCGTATGGAAGTATAAAGGCATGTGGGAGGATTTCTCCCGTACAGTCGGCTTCTGGGCTGATATGGACGACCCTTATGTAACATATCATAACGAATTTATTGAGTCTGAATGGTGGGCACTCAAGAAAATCTACGAAAAAAACCTTCTTTATAAGGGCTTTAAGATCGTCCCTTATTGTCCACGTTGCGGTACTCCTCTCTCCTCGCATGAAGTTGCTCAGGGCTATAAGCTTGTAAAAGAGCGTTCGGCAGTTGTACGTTTCAAGGTTGCAGGCGAAGATGCATATTTCCTTGCATGGACAACAACTCCATGGACCCTTCCTTCAAACGTTGCACTTTGTGTAAATCCCAAGGACAATTACTGCAAGGTAAAAGCTGCTGACGGGTACACATATTATATGGCAGAGGCACTTCTTGACAAGGTTCTCGGCAAGCTTGCAACTGAAGATGCTCCTGCTTATGAAATTCTTGAATCTTTCCCCGGTCAGGCTCTTGAATATAAAGAATATGAGTCTCTTTTTGACTATGCAAAGCCCATATGCGATAAACAGCATAAAAAAGCATTCTTCGTAATGTGTGACAGCTACGTTACAATGACTGACGGTACAGGTATCGTTCACTGTGCTCCCGCCTTTGGTGAAGATGACGCAAGAGTCGGCAGAAAGTATGATCTGCCATTCGTTCAGCTTGTTGACGGTAAGGGCAACATGACTGAGGAAACACCTTATGCAGGTACTTTTGTAAAGAAAGCAGACCCCATGGTTCTTGTTGACCTTGATAAGGAAGGGCTGCTATTTGATGCCCCCAAGTTTGAACATGATTATCCTCATTGCTGGAGATGTGACACTCCTCTTATCTATTATGCAAGAGAATCATGGTTCATCAAGATGACAGAAGTCAAGGATGACCTTATCAGGAATAATAATACTATCAACTGGATTCCCGAAAGCATCGGTAAAGGCAGATTCGGTGATTGGCTTGAAAATGTTCAGGATTGGGGTATCAGCCGTAACAGATACTGGGGTACTCCGCTTAATATATGGGAATGTGAATGCGGTCATCGTCATTCTATCGGTTCTGTTGCTGAGCTTAAAGAAATGAGCGACAACTGTCCCGATGAAATCGAACTTCACAGACCGTATATTGATAATGTAACACTTAATTGTCCCAAGTGCGGAAAGCAGATGAAACGTGTTCCCGAAGTTATTGACTGCTGGTTTGACTCGGGCTCCATGCCTTTTGCACAGCATCATTATCCCTTTGAGAATAAGGATCTTTTCGAGTCGCAATTCCCCGCAGACTTCATTTCAGAAGCTGTTGACCAGACACGTGGCTGGTTCTATTCGCTTCTTGCCATATCAACTCTTATCTTTAACAAAGCACCGTTCAAGAATGTTATCGTTCTCGGTCATGTTCAAGATGAAAACGGTCAGAAGATGAGTAAATCCAAGGGCAATGCTGTTGATCCTTTCGATGCACTTGAAAAGCACGGTGCTGATGCTATCCGTTGGTATTTCTACACAAACTCCGCACCCTGGCTTCCCAACAGATTCCACGACAAGGCTGTTACAGAGGGTCAGAGAAAGTTTATGGGCACACTCTGGAACACGTATGCGTTCTATGTGCTTTATGCTAATATTGATAATTTTGACCCCACAAAGTACGATATCAAGGACTGCAAACTGACAGTTATGGATAAGTGGCTTCTTTCAAAGCTCAATTCTATGGTCAAGGGTGTTGACGAAAACCTTGCAGACTATCGAATTCCGGAAGCTGCAAAGGTGCTTCAGTCATTCGTTGATGAAATGAGTAACTGGTATGTACGCCGTGGCAGAGAAAGATACTGGGTACAGGGCATGACAGATGATAAGCTTGCTGCATACATGACCCTTTATACAGCTCTTGTTACAACTGCTAAAGCAGCAGCACCGATGATTCCTTTCATGGCAGAGTCTATCTATCTTAACCTGGTAAGAAGCGTTGATAAATCAGCTCCCGAAAGCGTACATCTCTGCGATTTCCCCGAAGTTGATGAAAATGTCATTGACCTTGAGCTTGAGCAGGATATGGACGAGGTTGTCAATATCGTTGTTCTCGGCAGAGCTGCAAGAAACGGCTCCAATATCAAGAATCGTCAGCCTCTTAACACAATGTATGTTCAATGTGAGAAGAAGCTCAGCGAATCATATGTTGAGATTATCAGAGATGAGCTGAACGTTAAGAATGTTGACTTCGATTCTGATGCAGAGTCATTCGTATCATACACATTCAAGCCTCAGCTTCGTACACTCGGACCAAAGTACGGCAAACAGCTTGGTGAGATCAGAAATGCACTTGCCGAACTTCCTTCGTCAGCAAAACAGACACTTGATGCCGAGGGCAAACTTGTTCTTGAACTCGCAAGCGGTACAGTTGAGCTTGCTGCAGAAGATGTTCTTATTGATACGAAGCAGAAGGAAGGCGTATTCACGGTTTCCGATAAGGGTGTTACCGTGGCTCTTGATACAGACCTTACTCCCGAGCTTATCGAAGAAGGCTTTATTAAAGAGCTTATAAGCAAGATCCAGACAATGCGTAAGGATTCAGGCTTCAATGTCACAGACAGGATAAATGTTACAATCACAGGTAACCGTAAAGTCTTTGACATCGCAAAGAAGAATGAAAATGCAATTTCTGTTGTTGTTCTTTCCGATTCCATCACAGATGAAGCCGCAGAAAACGGCAAGGAATGGGATATCAACGGCGAAAACGTTACAATCGCAGTTGCGAAAGCTTAATTGAAATTCAGGACTGTATCTGTTGGTACAGTCCTTTGAATTAAAATCTGTCAAACAAAGGTTGGTATAAAATTTTATTAAAGGAGAATCCCCATGTCAGATTTATACAGTTCAATTTGTATTTCCTCAGTTTACGCATCGGTATCGGAGCTTTTCGGCATCGAAAATAAGGAAAATACTGCTGCACCGAATCCGATCATAACCGCACTTGCTGAGAAAAAACTTGGTGATAGAAAAATCGACCGTGCAGTGCTTTATAACCCTGATGCAGTAGGCTTGTGGCTTTACATGAAGTACACTGACAAGTTTACAAAAGCGGCTCTTTGCTCGGATGTTGCCGTTCCCATGCTGTCAGTGATGCCCAGTGTTACACCTGTATGCTTTGCATCTATGTATACGGGGGTTATGCCCGATGTTCACGGTATAAAGAGATATGAGAAGCCTGTTCTTACAACTCATACGCTGTTTGATTCGTTTGTTGAGGCAGGCAAAAAGGCGGCTATTGTATCTACAAGCGGCGACAGCATTTCAAAGATATTCCTTGAGCGTGATATGGATTATTTTATTTATGATGAGCTTGAGGACGTTAATAAAAAAGCACTTGAGCTTATTGAAGAGGATAAGTATGATCTTCTCGTAATCTACAATGCAAATTATGATTCAACGATGCATAAGCACGGTCCTGAGTCAGAGGAGTCAATGAAAGCACTGGAGCATAATGTGGCTTATTATGATGTTGTTGTTAACAAAATCAAAAAAGAGTGGAAAGATCACGATGTGCTTTACGGGTTCTGTCCCGATCACGGCTGTCACGAAATTGACGGCGGCTGTGGCTCTCACGGACTTGACATGGAAGAGGATATGAATGTTATCCACTTCTACGGAATCAAAACAAAAGAATAATTGCACTCAAAAACAACGACCGCAGGGAATTCGCCGACTACCCGTAAGGCAGTATTTGTTTCTCGAACAAAATTCCCTGTATTTTCACCAAAAGCCTCACAAGGCGACAGCCTTGTTGCATTTTTGGCTTCAATACAGGAAATTTTCTGTTCTTACGAAACTGCGAAGCACTTTAAAATATAAATTCCGGATACAAGAAAAGGAAAAAATTCCCGATAATGCTGACGCATATCGGGAATTTTTAACGCATTATTGTGCC
>CAZTFS010000085.1:0-10294 GCA_964613045.1 uncultured Eubacteriales bacterium | reverse complement strand
CCTTAGGAGGGGTTTATTATATCCATTTAACTATGGAGGCATATATTCCGTTTACTCAAAGAATTTTAACAGATTTTTTTGTCCGTGTCAACATGAAAAACATATTTTGTCTTCCTTTATAAATAAAATAAATGCAAAAAAAGGTTGACATTAAGGCGTGACTTGTTATATAATAATGAATCGCAGGGACAAGTTTGTCCTGTCATCAAATACTTTGTGATCGACACCGTTAGGGTGTCCACCTATCGAATGGGGGTATACCGCAATGAAGAGAACATATCAGCCCAAGAAGAGACACACTCAGAAGGTTCACGGCTTCCGTGCAAGAATGGCAGACAGAAACGGCCGCAAGGTTCTTGCTCGCCGCAGAGCTAAGGGCAGAAAATCACTTACTGTTTAATCTCATATAATTAATAAGGTGAGTGTTTTGCAGCCTATCGGGACGTTAAAAACTAACAGTGACTTCCGCCGTGCATATATGCGTGGAAAGTCGTACACAAATCCTGCGTTGGTGACTTATGTAATAAAAAACCGCGCGGGTCTTTGTCGTGTCGGGATAACTGCAAGTAAAAAGATCGGTAACGCAGTTCAGCGTAACAGAGCACGTCGTGTTATACGTGAAGCTTTCAGAATGATTGATAAACCTATCAGTGGTAATTATGACATCGTTTTTGTTGCCCGAACCAAAACAGTGTATAAGAAGAGTACCGAAATATATGAAGTCATGCTTTCAACGCTGACTCAAGCAGGACTGATTGACGAATGAAAGTGCTTGTACTTAAAATGATAGCCTTTTATCAGAAAAAAATATCTCCTTTGTTCGGTCCTAAATGCAGATATTATCCGACCTGTTCAAGTTATATGGTTACTGCTATAGAGCGATTCGGTCTGCTCAAGGGCAGTTTGCTCGGAATAAGGAGAATATTAAGGTGTAACATCCTTTTTCCGGGCGGATACGATCCCGTACCCGAAATTAAAGAAAATTACAAAAAAAACAGAAAATAAATCGAACGGTATTGTTACCGTTATGTAAGGAATTGACGCTGATGCAATCACTATACGATGCACTTGCAGTGCCTTTTGGCTATATACTGCATTTTTTCTATAATTTTTCCGGCAATTATCTTTTCTCATTGTTTTTGCTGGTGTTGTTAGTTAAATTAGTACTGTTACCTTCCTCTGTAAGTCAGCAGAAAAATGCTGCAAAGCAGGCAAGATTACAGCCGAAGCTCAACAGAATAAGACAGAAATATTCAAACGGCGGTCAGCCCACAAGAGAGATGCAGATGAAGATCCAGGAGGAGACTCAGGAGCTTTACAAGAAGGAAGGATTCAGTCCCACATCGGGCGGCTGCCTTCCTCTGCTTATACAGTTTCCCGTTATGATCGGTCTGTACGGTGTTGTTTATACGCCCATCTCAAAAGTTTTAAGAATCACTAAGGATCTTACTTCAGCTGCTGCGGAACTCGGTATTGATGTAGCTTCATCAAATGCCAATGCATCAAGACAGGTCGAGATCAATATACTGAAGAATGTTACGGCTGAAAATATGCCTGCAGTTCTTCAGGATCACAGCGAAGAGATACTGAGGCTTAAAGAGCAGTTTATGCTGTTTGGCGGCAAGATCAATCTTACAGAAAAGCCTGATTGGAAGACTCCCAGCCTTCTTTGGCTCATTCCTGCGATCGTTCTTATTTTAGGTCTTATAACAAGCTTTATCATGTTCAAAAAACAGAAGCAGTCCAACCCTGAAATGGCAAGCAATCCTTCTATGGGTTGTATGACATTCTCATCTCCCATTATGAGTGTTATCTTCACATTCATGTTCCCCGCAGGTGTTGGTGTTTACTGGATACTTTCCAGCTTGTTCACACTTATTCAGACTGTTCTTCTTAACCATTTCTACAGTCCTCAGAAGGTTGTTGCAAGAAACATGATTGATGAGACGGTCGAACGCCGTTCAAGAGAAGAACACGTTAAAAAGTTAAAAGAGTTCTCGGAGCGTAATTCCGAAGACTGATTATATTAAGAAGGTGAAAAAATGATCAAAGAAGCTACCGCAACGGCAGCGACGATAGAAGAAGCTATCGAAAAGGCTAAGTCAGCTTTAAATGCTCCCCTTGAAGCAGATGTAAAGTATGAAGTGCTTCAGCAGGCTCAGAAAAAGGTCTTCGGACTTTTCGGCGGCAAGGAAGCAAAAGTCAGAGTTTATTATGAAGCCGCAGATGAAGTGAAGCCCGAAGTTAAGGCTGCTCCCAAGGCAAAAGCTCCCGTGCAGAAAGCTGCTCCCGTAAAAGAGGAGAAAAAGACAGAGAAAGCATCAATCAGTCCTGAAGATGATGCTGCAATCAGAAAGTACATTGAGACTATTATCAAGGGTATGGGTATTGAGGATGTTGTGATCACAGCCCATGACGAAGACGAAGAAACAGTTTACGAGCTTGAAACAAGTGAGAACCATGGTGCTCTCATTGGCAGACACGGTGAAACTCTTGATGCTGTTCAGTATCTTGTAAGGCTTTTCGCTAACAAGAATACTCAGGGTCATAAGAAAGTCTCCATCAATGTAGGTGACTACAGAGAGAAGAGAGCCGAAAGCCTCAGAGAATTTGCAGCCCGTTCCGCAAGTCAGGTTCTTAAATACGGCAGAAGTGCTAAGCTTGATCCCATGAATCCTTATGAAAGAAGAATCATTCATACCGCTATTCAGGGTATTGAAGGTGTTACTTCTCACTCGGTAGGATATGATTCCGAAAGAAGAGTCATCATCACTCTTGAGGAAGGCGTACAGCCTACTCACGGTGACAGACGCAGAGGCGGCTATAATAAAGGCGGCAACCGTGGCGGCAGAGGCGGCTACAACAAAGGTGGCAACCGTGGCGGAAAAGGCGGATACAAGCCTTCAGTTCCGGCAGACAGAGCTCCCAAGAGCGATGCGGCAGGTTCTTCAAGATACGGTAAGATCGAAGTTAAGAAGCCTGTGGAAGAATAAAATAATTTCAGCGTCCGTTCATTTGGACGCTGTTTTTCTTATAGGTGTATAAAAATATTATATCGGGAAAAACTTATTACGGGTGAGATATCATGGGTAATAAGAATAATGATAATGAAAAAATATTTTCCGATACTCCGTGTATGGATATTGTTGACGGACAGCCTGATAATTGCAGAGAAATGGTCAATCATTACGGCAGATGCAATGTTCAGCTGACAAACGCAACGGATAATGAATATCCTGCAATCGCACAGGGACTGAGCGAAGAGACAAAAAAGGATCTGAAGGCTGAGCGTGATGAGTGGCTTCACCGTAACGGCAAGGAGTCCGGCGGAAAATACAAAAAATAACGGCAATTCAGCCGTTGATACATATTGAGAATAACATTCAACAAATCCGTAAAGGTATTTGTTCCGTTGAAAAAAACGACGTGTCAAAGCAAAAGCACACGTCGTTTTTTTTGGTGCGGATAACAGGGGTTGAACCTGCACGCATCGCTGCACAAGATCCTAAATCTTGCGTGTCTGCCAATTCCACCATATCCGCAAGGCTTAATTATTCTATCACAAAAAATTAAGTTTGTAAAGCCTGTTTATTATAATTTTATTCTTACCGTCTTGATTTCCCACGGACGGAATGTAAGATTGCCGTTATCAACAGTTGCGATGTCGTTTCCGAGAAGGTCTGTTTCTGCGGTCACGGTACCCGCTGAAGACGTTAACTGTGCAGTTGCAATTTCGTCGGAATAATTACAGAAGCGGGCAAGAATATCGCCGTTTTCGGGATAGAATGTTGTAAGAATGACTTCTCCGCCTGTGCAATTGATATCCGCAAATGAAAACTGCTTGTCTTTATCTGATTCGATTTCTGCCGTAACAGGGGGATATGCATAAGCGACTGCTTTGCGGTGCAGCTGTGCATCGGAAAGTGAAGGATCAAAGGGCAGAAGTGCAAATTCATCATCATATACGCCGTCAAGAATCTTTGTTCCGCATAAGTATTCGTTTGAGTAAAGAAGCGGTACGGAAAGTCTGTTTCCGCTGACAGCAGAGCCCATACAACCACGGTTTATGACAGCAAAGCCGTTCTTTTCGTCACGCATGGCAACCCAGTAAATACCGTTCATGTATGTAGTGTTATTAAATGATTCTTCGGGCGAAACTTCCTTGTCAATGATGATCTTGTCCTTTTCGTACCAGTAATCCTCAGTAACACGGATAGCACCGTTCCATTCGGATATTGAATAAGGCAGATCACGAACCATTTTTCTGCTTTTATCAAGGCAAAGGTTGAGATTGAGATTGAGCTTGTCTTCATGTCTGTGACCGTTGACCGTAAGCGATTTTTTAAGTCCCATCTTTTCGTCTGTCCTGCCGATACGCTGTTCGTGAACTTCAAATTCGGTTCTGCAGTCGATACGTGGGGAATTGCCGTTGAATCTCATCTCAAAGCTGTAGGGAACAGAACCGATAGTGCCTTTCTGAACGGCTGTTGCACCGTTTTTGTCGATAATAACAGACCATGTACCCTCTGAAACACAGTCAACCTCATCAATGTAGGCAGTGAACAGCCCGCCGTTGCCGTTGTCAACAATTTTTCTGCCGGTTTTCTTGTCTGCAATGTAAGCAATACCCGAATCGGTAAGCTTTATGATATAACAGGGAGTGAAAAGCTCACAGCTCTCTTCCGACCATGAATAGCAGTATTTTTCATCTTCATTTGCAACAGTTCCTGCAGTGAATGAAGGCATTTGAACATGAATATATTCACCGTTGAGTCTGACCCATTCGTCAACATCAAAGGAATTTGCATTTACTGCAAGAGTTGATTTTTCTCCCTTTCCTGCGAAATGTGAAGCGATAGTTTTAAGAGAAGCTGCTTTTACTTCGTGGGAAGCCTTGAGTGAAGCGGGGATAAAACGTCTTGAAAGGTCAAGAAGTCCGCAGATCGTTACATCATGATGCTGTGCGGCAAGTGCATATTTCCAGGCTTCGTCAAGCTTTTCTTTGTTGTGTGCTCCTCCCAGCATAACGGCGATTGCATTAAGCTGTTCAGCCTGAACTGCGGCAACTTCCGACTTGCGGACACCGTTGAATATCTCATTACCGCAGTAGCCCCAAGGCATCTGTACATGGAAATCGTTGTCGGTGGTTATAAGTTCGTCTTTTGCTTCACCGTAAAGCTCGGGAATGTCTTCAAGGAGAACGTATTCATAATTGTCTTTTGTTTCAATATATTCGGTTATCTCTTTGACTCTCTGTGTAAGGTCATCGTATCTGGAAGCCAGCAGAGGTGAGTATTCAGAGAACATTTCCTCGTATTTTTCAAGAGAGATCTCCGTATCACGGGGCCAGCGGGAAAGTATCCAGTTGTCAACCGTTGTACAGTTGTAGCCCCGTCCTTCCTTGTCGTATACGGGAACAGCATCAATGGCTGTTTTATCCTTACCTATCCATTTTCCCCAGGCAGAATCAAATGTTTTTG
The DNA here is from genome assembly GCA_964613045.1 of uncultured Eubacteriales bacterium. Classification (GTDB taxonomy): domain Bacteria; phylum Bacillota; class Clostridia; order Oscillospirales; family Acutalibacteraceae; genus UBA1081. Next base: position 4,814 of record CAZTFS010000085.1, on the reverse strand, counting down.
TATATCCGTAGCCCATAACATGAGAACGCAGAATTGCCGCTTTGTAACCGCATTGTTTGATAAGCTGCGGAGTCTGATTGTTAAGAGCAAACTCAGAAATGGCATAAACAGAAGGAGTTTTTCCGAAATACTCCATATTTGTGCGTACAGCATAAATGAGCTGGCGAGCGTTGGATTCCTCAGAAATGGAGAGCGAAAGAGGCTGACCGTAGGTTGTCGCACCAAGTCCCACTCTGTCGGGATATTTTTCAACAAGTCTTGTCGCAAGCTCAACTACTTCCGGATCGCATTTTGAAAACTCGTCAAAGGTAAAGGATTCGTAATCAAGACCTATCCTTAACTTCGGATATTTTTCCATCCACTCGAAAAGCTCTTTAAGACGAGGTTTTACAGCGTCTTTCCAGAGGACATATCCGCCGTGGTCGTACGTTAAAATGTAAAGCTTTTTCTTTTCCATAATATCAACCGTCCTTATAAGGGGATGGATTAATATTAGCATAAAAAAACTAAAATGTACATAGATAATTAAATCTTTTCTAATGAAGCAGGGTCAATTTCAATTATCCTGAACATATGATTTCAGTAGTGTTTTTTTGCTCTGATTACAAATTTTTATCAGTATTTTCAGTTTGTGTGCACAAAGATCCGATGTGCCCCTGCGATACACAATCAACATTTAGAGAAGAATTGCAATCGGAAATATATTATGCATTGTGCATTATGAATTATCCCGACAAATTATTGTTTAAATCATAAAAAAATACCGACAAGGACTTTTCTTCCCTGTCGGTCATTTTTTAATATCCGTATCTTTCTTTATATTCTTCTCTTGTACAGCGGGTGACTATCTCGCATTTTTCCATGTCGAATATCAGCAGGCAGTATGCCGTGCCGGGCTTTTTACCCTGTGCAAACCAGTTCATGTATGCTTTCTGCATACCTGTAGTACCTGTCAGCTCAGTAAGGGGCTTCTTTGACTGATCCACGCCGAAAACACGCCATGCATCGCCGAAATCATAAGTTCTTCTTATATCCAACGGCTCCCAGTCACGCAGAAAATCGCTTACATTTGAATTTTCATTGAAAATGTTGAGATTGTCGGGATAGAGAAGCCATGAATGGCATTCAACAAGCATTTTCTTTTTTGGGAATTTGTCTTTGAAAAATTCAGATGCTTTTTTGTAGGAATCAAGTCTTGCATCGTATGTAATCGGTCCCTGATGTGAAGGAATGTGCATGCCGAGTACAAAATCGTCTTCATGTAGCTCCACGCCGAACTCATTATAATAAGTTTCTCCGAACTCAGTAAATTCATACTGAAATCTGCCGATGCCGAAACGCTCAAGCTTGTAGAATGCCATGAACCATGTTTCTACAAATGTGCCCCAGAAGCCGTAATTTTCTTTGCACTCACAGCCTTTTGAGTAAAGGTCAAGGATAGTATTCCAGTAAATGTCTTCACTGATGCCACGTTTTTTGTACTCTGCAAGAAGAGGTTTGGTGCAGTTCAGAAGCAGTACGAGGTGAATCGTGTATTTATGTTCGCCGATCTCTTCTGCAAGTGCATCGACCTTGTCCCGGAATTGGTCAAAATTCTTTTTTTTCAGCCAGTAGGCTCTGTACATGGATTCATAGATCTTATTTGCTTTTTCGCTTGCAAGGATCTTTTCCTGCGTGCGTATGATGATCTCTTTCGCATCCTCGGGATAATTATGCTTTTCCATTACGAGTAATGCGTGCTTGTAATTTGTCATAATACCAACCTCTCAGTTCTGATAATTTATTCGCTGGTGCTTTATCATTTTGTATGTGATAAGCTCGCTGTTATCAAGATCTTCTTTATGCATATCAACAGCCGATATCTGACTGTTGTAATATGTTTTATAATAATATATTCCCTTGTCCGTATTGCAGCAGGAAGAATACAGGGTAAATTCGTATTCGTTATCACGCACCTGCGTACAGCCCTTTTGCTGAGTAACACTGCCGAGAATATGAAAAAACTGGCTGATGCTCTCTTCTTCGCTGTCTGATGATATTGAATTGAGCTTTGTAAATGCAGCTCTTACAAATCTTGAAGCTGATGACAGATCACCGGGTAAGCCTATGCTGCCCATTCCCAAGCTGTAAGGCGTAAGTCTGACCTTGTCCGAAAATCTGTTGACGGGGCGTTGAACGGTAATATTCATATAGTTGTTAAGATTCGTTACGTGATAATCAAAAGTCGGATTGTTTGTAAGAATACCGATCGGATCGTCATGTATTTTAAGTCCGTCCTTCAGCGGTTCAACAGTAAGTGAACGCAGACCGTCTGAAATTATCCAGTGAAGAGGGGAGAGAGTCAATTGCTCGCTGAAATTTATATTGACAAGGTTGATGCTCCCAAGAAGCTTCTCGGCTTCGGACACATTTTCGCATCGGGAAAGTATCCACGGAATAAATTCAAAGGGTGAAATATTGTCTTTTCCGTTTTTTACGGGTGAATAATACGCATTTTCGGGAAAATTTAACCCTGCCATGCTTAATCCCTTTTCATTAGTTGCATCAAAATACAGCGGATAACCGTTGACTACTGCGGCAGTACCGATAATTGCATAGTGATTTCTTATTTCATCAGCAGTTCTGAAGAAAAAAGGATAATTTCTCGGCGTTACGGTTATTACTTCTCCGTATTCTCTTTCAAGGTCAAGATTTCTGCCGAAATAATGACATTTTGTTTTGAATGAAATTGCTGTACACATAATGAAACCCTCCTATCAGGAGTATTTCACAAAGGAAATCAAATATTACTACGTTATTGTATCACGGTTTACTGATTAAAGCAAGTGAAATAAAAAAATGATTAAAGCAAGTGAAATAAAAAAGATGTTGACGGACTGAAAGAAAAGGAGTATACTTTATAAAAAAATAATAAAGGGGTAAGTCCGATGACGACTTTTCTTAACAAGCTTTTAACTGTACTTATAATTCCTTTGATGCTCAATACATCACTTCCGTTTTTCGGTATTCTTAAGATCGTGAACAGCCCGAAAGAGGTTATTTCCGTTTCCGCAAAGGGAATAGGCAGTGAATCAGATCCTGTTTATTTCACAGCCCACAGAGGTGTTACCGCTACAGCTCCGGAAAACAGCCTCCCTTCTTATGAGCAGGCTGTTGAACTGGGTTATTACTCGGCTGAGTGCGATGTAAGACTTACAAGCGACGGCTACTGGGTGCTCAGTCATAATTCGTCTACATCTAAAATGTTCTGGCTTGACGTTGAAGTTGAAAATTCCACACTTGAAGAGCTTCGTGAATTCAATTATATGAGCGGAGCAAACTTCTGGAATTATGAAGACCTCAGAATAGCAACCCTCGACGAGTATCTTGATATTTTTGCGGGCAGTGAAACAAGACCTCAGATAGAGATCAAGGCTGACGGTTACGATGAGCTTTATACGATTGTTGATATGCTGGCTGAAAAAGGTCTTACAGAGCAGTCTATAATAATTTCCTTTGACCTTGAACAGCTTAAGGTCATTCATGAACTTGATGCAAGCATTGAACTTTGGTATCTGGTAGATGAGATCACAGAGGAGAATATTGCCGAAGCTCAGGCGATAGGTGAAAATGTATGGCTTTCTGCCAATTTTGAGAAAAATGATGAAGCTTCGATTCTGCTTGCAGTTGATTCGGGCATAGGTGTGTCGTTCTGGACGGTAAACACTGTTGCGGATGCAAAGATGCTTTATGATATGGGTGTAAGATATATCGAGACAGATATTCTCTGTAATTGATCTCTGATTTAAATTATTGTTTACTCTTTTTTCGGGAGATTTATCATGTACGGCTTATTAATTGCGGCGGCTTTTCTGTTTTCATTTCAGTTTCTTTTTAATCAGCAGTTCAGAAAACTAAACGGTGACGGAATTGACTCGACCGTAACCTTTTCGATGTATGCAAACGGTATCAGCTTTCTGATACTTCTTGTCCTTAGCGGCTTCAGTTTGCATGTAACGTGGTTTTCGGCTCTGATTGCGGCAATATACGCAGTTGCACAGCTCCTTTATTCCTATTCGGGACTTAAAGCCTTTGCCACTGCAAATCTGTCGCTCTATTCGATATTTACAATGCTGGGCGGTATGCTGATGCCTTTCGCTTACGGTGTGATATTCTGTAATGAAGAGCTTTCCGTGCCGAGAATATGCTGTGTGGTACTTATAATCGTTGCCACGCTTCTGACTTTTGAAAAGAGTGAACGCAAGGGCAAAAACATGAAATATTATCTTGCTGTTTTTGTTCTCAACGGTACGGTTTCCGTACTTGCAAAAATACATCAGTCAAATGCCGAGCTTAGTGTTGACAGCTACAGCTTTATGGCGACGGTTAATATTTTTGTGTTTATAATGTGTGTTGCATTCCGGCTTATCAAAAATCACAAGGTAACGTTCATTTCTTTGAAAGAATTGGGCAGTGTCAGCGGCTATGCTGTATGTTCGGGAGTGGGAAATCTGTTTTCGCTTATCGCACTTGCAAAGCTTCCCGCATCTGTTCAGTTTCCTATAATAACAGGCGGTGTTATGTGTTTTTCAACGATCATCAGCTTTATAAGAAAAGAAAAACCGACACCAAGAACGGTCATATCCGTCGTGTTGGCATCGGTCTCAACAGTGCTGATGATGTTTTAAAGAATATTGTAATTTGAAGGGCTGTATTGAAAAATACAGCTCTGTTTTTATGAAAAAGTAAAAACGACAAGCTTCTGTCGAAACTTGTCGTTTTCTGGCGGAGCAGGAGAGACTCGAACTCTCGCACCGGGGTTTAGCCGGCCTACG
>CAZTFS010000084.1:0-10312 GCA_964613045.1 uncultured Eubacteriales bacterium | reverse complement strand
TAAGCTCATGGGCAGTTGTTACACCGAATTTTTTACAGTATTCATTTTCACTTACAGCCTTATCAAGGTTGCTTTCATACCCTTGCTGATACTCCAAAAAATCGTAAAACTCATCCCCTTCAACCGAATATCCGTAATGCTCAAGCATATAATCGGCAATAACAACCTCGGCAAATTGTGCAAAATCCGCACAGTCATCCACACTTTCGGGATTAAAACTGTTTTTCTTTGTTTGTGCAGACAAAAATATTCCGGGAATACTTACCGCAAGATACACCGCAGACACGATAATCAGAATTGACGGACGCATTATCTTTTTTATTTCATAAAAAAGTATTTTCATAAATTTATAACTCCTTCCTGTTAAAGCATCTTCGGGCAAAAATTCCGAACACTGCACATATAAACATCCAGAGAATCACCGTAAACAGCTCAAAGAACGGGATTGAGTTTGACGTTACGCAAAAGAGTGAGGATGAAACTGCCTGCGGTATCTGATCCTCAATACTGAAATGCATAATCAAGCCTATTGGCGATGCTGTCAGCAGTTTATCAAAAAGACTTATATTTTCGCTGTACATTCCGTTTGTAGCAATCAGACATACGACCTGCAACAACACAAATACACCGATTGCACCGAAAGGATTCTTTATAAATCCGCATATAAAATGAGAACACACCGTCCAGATGAGTGATAATACAAATCCCAGAAGCATACACAGTCCCAGCAGACCGAAAAAGCTCAGATCAGCCATGGTAAAAATACTGCCGTATGCCGTGGAGCTTAATTTTACAAACAAAAACTCCTTCATATCATTGATCAGAAAATACATACAGAATGTCACTGCACCCAGGATCACATAAGCCGACGAAACTGCAACAACACTTGCTTTTAATTTATCTTTCTGAACATCTCTTCCCCGTCTGGTCGTGTAAACAAGCTGCTGTGTTCCGCCAACAAATTCGTATGTATAGCTTCTGACTGTAATAAACATTGCAAGAAACATCATCTCCGTAAGAAAGACAGTAATTGTTCTGCCGAAAACCACCGAATGTATATAGTCTGCCGAAACAGGGGCAAAGAACTCCTTGGCAAAATCATTATCGGCAACAAGTATCAGCTCCGCAGCATACAACATTTTAAGAATATCGCTGTCGGTACTGCCTATCTTGTCAAAGAACTGTTCAGCGGCTGCTTCTTTCCGCTGTGACCCTACAGCACTTTCTGCCTGATTTTTTATGATATTGATAAGCATCAGCATGTATTCCTGCTCCATGACCCCGCTTGTATATTCGATCTTTGAATAGTCCACTCCTCCGTTTTCGTCATAAGACTTTGCTGCCGCCGGAGATATCTTTGCTAAGTTATCAAGCTCCCTGTCATAGATCTCATTAAGTTTTCTGATTGATGCTTCATTTATCTCAATACCTGTCTCGCTTATAATATCGCTTACGATCTCAAGACTGTCCGAATTGTAAAAACCGTCATACAGAACGAAGAAATTCACAGCTGCACACAACAAAAGTAAAAATATCAGCATTTTTGAGCAGAGCAGTTTCTTTACTTCAAAACGAAAAATGTTCATATTACATCCTCTCCGTATATCCAAAGGAACACATCCTCAAGACCCGGATAGACTTTTTCCGCATTTTCCTCCTCACCGTTTTCGCTGATAAATCTGACTGTCACGGTGTTATGCTCTATTTTCTGAGATAAAACATGATGCGATCTCTCAAAGTCGGCAATTTCACGATCATTTACCGTCTTTTCAAAAACTTTGCCGTCAAGCATGTCACAAATATTTTTTACCGTATCGTTATAAAGAATTTTGTGATCCTTTATCATGATTATCTTATTGGCAATACTCTCAACATCAGACACGATATGAGTAGACAGCAACACTATCCTGTCCCTTGAAAGAGAGGCAATAATATTTCTGAAACGCACTCTCTCTTTAGGATCAAGTCCTGCGGTGGGTTCGTCAAGCATAAGAATTTTGGGATCGTTGAGAAGAGCCTGTGCTATTCCGACCCGCTGGATCATACCGCCTGAAAATTTCCGCATTTTCTTATTTGCACTGTCCGTCAACGAAACTGTTTCAAGCAGTTCTTCAATACGCTTTTCGCTTTCTTTTTTATCAAGCCCTTTAAGTGCGGCAAGATATCTCAGATACTGTTTAGGCGTCTTGTCCCTGTAATAGCCGAACTGCTGAGGGAGATACCCTATTACATCACGGTATTTTTCATCAAGCTTCAGAATATCATCACCGCAATAGCATATTCTTCCCGATGTGGGAAAAGAAAGTGTGGCAAGCATTTTCATCAGCGTCGTCTTACCTGCTCCGTTAGGTGCAATAAGTCCGTATACACCGTTTTCAAATTCCAGCGTAACGTTGTCAAGCACTGTAAAATTGCCGAATTTTTTAGTTACATTTTCAACCGTTAACATAGATATTCCTCCTTTTATCTGAAAGTACTGCAAGTCGGTTTACATAAATGACTGCGGCGATAATTGCCGATACTATATATATCCACACGGGTATCTGCTGTAAAAATACACCGTAAAGATCTCTTAAAAAGCTCCACAGCAAGCCGTTTCCCGAAAACCAGCCCGTAAGAAGAATCACGGGGGCAAAAATGCTGTTAAATTTGAGAACTGCAAAAATAAGAGCAAGAGAAAACAAGAAAAGTGATGCAAGAGACACACAAAGCAGTGAGATGTAACTAAGATCGGTCTTCATGCAGACAAACAGCACATAAACGGCATCTGCCACCGCACCCAACAGAGAGAATACGAACATTCTGTATGCAAGCAGATGATGAACAGTGTATTTACAGGTCATTTTTACAGGGTATATCAGTGATGTTTTTTCCTTGATAAATGAAAGCAGAAACATTGTTATGAACACTGCAGGAGCAAATGTAAATACTGCGATCACTGCTGTATTTTTTGTTTCAGAGTCAAAAAATGCAGAGAATGCTCCGCAAAGAACAACAAAAACAAAGGCAGACAGCAGCATGGCATCTCTTATACCGTAAAAAATATTTACAAGTCCCAACCCCTCAGTCATATCACGCAGAAATACGAAAAAACCGTGTTTTTGTATTTTTCCTTTTTCGCAAATATATTCAACACTTCTGTCAATTTCAAAATCGCTCGGATATTCGATATTCATTTTTCCAGCTCCTTTCTTAAAAAACTCAAAGCCGCATAATATTTTGTTTTCACCGTATTCTCTTTCATAAACATTATCTCTCCTATCTCACGGAAAGTAAGCAGAGCAAATACTTTAAGGCATACGATCTGTTCAAGCTCTTTATCCCGTTCAAGAAGGCACTGCATAGCTTTTCTTGCGGTTTCCTTTGCTTCAACAGCCACTGTAAAATCATATTCATCGGCAATATTAAGCTCTGAAATATCAAAGGGTTCAAAAACGATCTTTTTACTCCGGAAATAGTCATATATTTTATTTGAAGCCACGGCATACAGCCATGTTCTGAACGACGATTTTGACGAATCGAAAGTATGAAGAGTATTCAGAACAGAGATAAATATCTCCTGTGTTATATCCATTGATGTTTCCTTAGAGGCTGTCTGACGGTAAACATAGGCATATATCTCCTTGTAATAATGTTTTATAAGCTCATCAGCACTTTTGCCGTCACCTCTGAGTATCTTTTTTATAAGCCGCTTTTCATGCACCGCATCCACCGTTTTCACCTCTTCACCTATATATTCTTATTAAATCACAAAATAGTTTTAAATAAATGAAAAAAGTCTGACATCAAAAGACATCAGACTTTATATTGTTTTTTATTATTTTACGGAAGCTATAAGCTCTGCATAATCTTCAACCATGGCAGGAGCTGTAATATTACCTGTGGAAACGAGTTCAAGGCTCTTGTTTGAAGGCTCAAGAAGTGCCATGTAATCGTTAGAGGGAATAATATAGCCTATCTGGTCATTGATGATACCGAATACGATAACAGTTTCCTTATCAGTCATATCACCGATATAGCCGTAAGTCCAGTCCTCACCTGTCCATGACTTATCAGCACTCAGGCAGCCGCCGTAAACAAGCTCTGCTGCGATCTCACCGGGGCAAAGGATAACTGCGATATCAGTACCGATCTCCATATAACCAATCTCAGAGATAACTTCATAATGATCGTCTGCTACAAGAACGCCGTTTGTAAGAAGACCTGCTTTTGCGGCAAACACAAGTATCTCGTTTGCGATCTCATATGTTGCAGCTGCATGCTTAATATTAAGAATGGGTTCAACCTCAACTTCATTGTCAATAGAAGCAAATCTCTCTGAAAGAGCAGCACCGTATATTGTAAGCTCCTCGGGAGTTTCTGTACCTTCGGGGATTTCAAGAGAGGACTTATCCTGCGATGTACCCTGCTCTGCACCAAGCATCATGATGAAGTTTGCATTGTATGTTTCGTTGATGTACTGCTCCATGTAGTAGGGGTAGTCACCTGTGATATCTGTACTGCCGGCACCGTTACCTACGCAGTGGATAGCACTTGTTGTAAACCATGTTTCCTCTGAGCCGTCATCGGGAACAAAACGGAAACGGTCAAAATCAGCTGCAAGAACCTGAGGATCACGTTTATCTGTTACAAATTCTGAGAAATCAGCAGTACCGTAGTAAAGAGTACCTGCTGTCATATCTTCAACAGCTTTTTCAACAGTTGAAGCCAGAACTGTGCGAAGATTTGCCATATATTCATCATTAAGACCGTTAACATCGTCTTCTCTGAAGAAGTTGCCGAGAGCCTTGATGATACTGCCGTTCATACCGAGAGTATCAACAGCACTGTGCTGATGCATAACAGAGATATTAAGGCTTACAATGTCATTGGCTTTACAGTAATCAGCCATCTGCTCACGGATAATGTTTACCTGAGGATTTGCAAGACCGTAAGCATCAATAACTGCAAATACAACCGTACCTCTGCCGCTGTTGTCGCTCATAGCAATAACTCTTACCTTAAGATCATCCATTACAGAAGAAACTGTTTTGTCAGAGAAAGAAAGCGAACCGCCGACAAAGTGTTTGCCATCCATTTCATTACCTGTAAGGATAGATGCATTTGCATAACCTACTGACCAATATGCACCGTCAGCCGCTTCATCAAGGAATGTATCCATACCTTCCATAGCAACCTCGCCGTCATAGTCAGCCGCTTCGAGCCAATCAGCAGGGTCGGGAATCATCTTGTTAATAGCACCGACGAGTTTATCAATAACAACATCAATAACATCATAGACCTTTTTAACAAACGGATTTACTTCTTCGCTTACAGACACTTCGGGATCAAAAGCTGCGGAAGCAACGGGAGCTGCAGCACAGCCGATAAGTGTAAAGCAAAGGATAACAGCAATAATTCTTTTATAAGTTTTCTTCATATTGCACACCTTCTACTAAAATTATACAGTTGTATTATATTATTTTACAAATAAATTGTCAATAGATAAATGATACTACTCAAGTCCTGCTGACATTCTGAGAACGATTCTTGCATCAGCTGCCGTTACTCTGGAATCGCCGTTTATATCTGCAACAGGCAACTGGGAAACAGAGAGAGATTCAAGACCTGCAGAGGCTCTGAGTATCAGTCTTGCATCGGCTGCCGTTACTGAGCCGTCGAAGTTAACATCACCGGTCTTATCTTCGGTTTTGATAACAGAAAGACTGTCGATCTTCGTAATTTTTTTTGTTCCGGTGTCAATAGTATAGGTTGTAAGATAAAGTATATCTCCGATTATCTCAACACCTGTAAACATTGGAATATCGGGATTCAGACTTTTGCCTGACTGTTCAAAAAGCTTTGATACATTATTTATCTCATGATCCTCATATGCATAATAACCTGCAGAGCCTATCGAAGAATAAACTGTACCCGACGGAGCTGTAATCGTCTTATAATAAACACTTGAATCGTCATAATAAGGAAGACTTACCGTGGGAGAATCGGTAACACCTGTGCTTCTCATGGAATCAGTTCTGTAATACACACCGTCACTGCCGGTCAAGATAAGGTCAATGTCGTATGTATCTGCAAGAGCTGTTATCTGCTTCATATATGCAGAATAATTATCACTCTGAGAAGAACTGCCGTTTGTATAAACAGGATCATGAACAGCAAGTATTCTCCATTCGGATGTAACACTGTTCATATCATTTTCAAGCCATGCAAGCTGAGTATCGCTGAGGGTTCCGTCTTCCTTGACATCTCCCGAGTCAAGAACGACAATATGTGCAATGCCGTAATCCATTGAGTAATATACGCCCGTCTTCTCAGAGGCACCTAACAACGAACCGATCGCAAAATTATTTTTTATGGTATCAATACTGTCATTACTGCCTGCAACGGGAACGATATAATTGTTCATAAATTTATCATCCGATCCGTCAAGAAGCTTCTGCCACTGTCTAAGATCATCCGCATCATCAACATAGTTACCCGTATGAAGAATAAAGTCGGCATCGGGATAAAGCTCTTTATACAGTGCTCCCGTAAGAACCGTATCAAACACTTCAAAATCCGATGAAGTATTGCCCATGGAATCGGAAACATGGATAAACGACAAAGAATCTGTATCCTCGGCGGTAGTTACTGTTGCAGTATCGCTCCACCAACCTTTTGAGCTGTCACCCACACGGAAAAAGTACGTGCAACCTGCCTGAAGACCGCTGACTTTAAGCGTATGTCTTAACAGATTCACTGTATTTTCACCCAGAGAAACAAAACCGAGATCAAGAATATTATAAGTTCTGTCCACCTCAACAGTTTCGTACGCAACGGATGCTCCCTCAACACCTACAAAATGCTTTCCGAAGAAAGAACTGTTCTTGTTCGAATATATCTCAATATTTGTGCCTGTTACGGTAGATTTTGTATACCATGTAACATAAAACTCCGTCTGAGTGTCATTACCGGGAGTAACGGTTATCATTGAGGGCAGACGGTAATTATCTCTTGATGCTGAAGAAATAGCACCGTTGTTGCCGTTATAGGTAACATCGAAATCACCCTGCATTTTCGGATCATCGTCATTCACATAAGAGCCGAGGATATCCGCAAGCTGAGTGCCCACATTTACTTTATCCTCACCCGAATAATAATATGCTACAAAATTATCTATAACTTCATCAATGGAATAACCGTAATCTTTGAACAAACCGTCTTTAAGAACACTGTTGACCGCACCGGTAACGCTTGAGCTCTCACCGTGAAGTGCAATATAGGCTTTGAATGCTATCTGAAGATAATAGCCGAAGGAATCCTCCGAATCATCAAGGAACAGCAGATACTGCGGTTTCATTTCGATCTGCGAAAGTATATCATCGAAGAGCAGATCTCTTATAAGCGTTTCACAAAGGAGATCTGCAATCTCAGGAACAAGATTTCCGTATTGAAGCTTGTTAAGAACATCAGAAACAAATTTATCGGATGTGGAATCCTCATTTCCGCACTTTGAATATACAATACACGAAAGAAGAAGATCGCCTATAGTACCTCCATCCGAGCTGTCACCAAAGCCGTATGTATCAACAAATGCACTGCAGGGCACATCAGAAATCTTTTTGTTGAAAATAACAGCAAAGTGTTCATAGCAGATTTCCGCAAGTGTGTTCGGATCCTGTAAAAAGCCAGACTGTGCCTGCTGGAACATATCCTCGAGCATATTCATGATATTTGATGCATCAAAAATCACAACCACATCAAAAATATTCAGTCCGCCGCCGATAAGCTCATTGATCTCATCCACAAGAGAAATACCGTAATATGCCGAAATAAAGCTTTCCACCGTGCCCGAACTTTTAACTCCGGGAATCAGCACTGAGCTCAAATAATTCCTTATAAGGTCAGAAAAATAGCGTGCAAGATCATAATCTGCATACTGTATTCTGAGAGAAGCCGTTTCTCTGTAAGGCTGTGTGTATGTTTTTCCTGTTCTTGAAACAACAGGCAGAACTTCGTCGGCATCAACAACACCAAAAGTACCGATTCCGTCTTCAAAAGTCGAAACTCTGAATGTATTCGGATAGCTTACAAGTCCTGCAGTCATTATATCATAAATAACATTGCCGTTATCTGAAACTACTGAGGATATATCGTTTTTATTCGAGCCTGCTGTATAAATATAGTGCATACCTGAATCTGCAAGTACATTCGCAATTTCATCCGCATTACTGAGCAATCCGTCGGTGTCAAGGACAGGGTCCCCTGTTATATCCCAGAAACACATACCGATAACCGTCTGTCCTGCATATCTTGCAATGGTACACTCGGTTTTTATCCATTCAAGAAGCTCATCGGAAATTTTACCCGATACATTTGTCACACCGTTCAAATAAGTAAAATATGTGGCATCAATAACGATAAGTCTGTAGCCGCCGTCAAGCTCAACGGAATACGAAAGATTTGCAGATGTCTGATTGTATGAAGAAAATTTATTTGTTGCGACATCAAACCCCAGATCTGCATATAGAGTCTTGATCTGACTGACAGTTGCAGGTGTAACATTCACTCTCTCCCCTGAAGAAAAAGATGAAGAATTTGAGTTATTAACATCATTACCGCCAATGAGCGTAATAACCTGAACACCTGTATCCTCTTCGAGTTTATTGAGTTTTTCTGCTATTGCAGCATGATTGCTGTACTCACCGTTATATGTAAGTCCGCCGTTTATAAGCAGATATTTAAGCCCTTCATTCTCGACCCGTTCCTTTATTGCGGCAAAGGATGAATCGAGCAGACCGTCAAGCTGCTCATACTGATAATTATTAGCCTTGGCATCAAGCAGAAATGCATCATTATAATTACCTCTGTTTTCAAGCGATACATAAGAAATACCCGACATTGTTGCAAATGTGACCTCTTTTTCGCTGTCATCCGCAGCAAAGACAGGTGCTGCTGACGCCAAGATCATCACTGCAGCTAAAAGCACAGATAATACACTTTTAAAACAACAGAGCTTTTTGATTGAATTCATTTCTCTTCCTCCATACAAATATTCATAATATATTATAGCTTATCCGACAGCAAAAAGTAAAGCCATACATACAATTTTCCTTAAATTTTTATTTAATTCTTTTTTAGATTAAAATAATTAATAAATCTTTAACTTTTTTTGTCTAAAAAATTGACAACACAATTTAATTTTGTTATAATTCAGATGTATATTCAAAGGAGGGTGATCGTGTGCTTTCTATATTCAGTCTGCTCAGATGGATATTAACACTGCTTATGGCATTGTTGTCTATTTTCAATCTGAATGCACCGAAAACGACTGTAGAATTGTATTTCAACCCATCTTCCGGATATAACTGGGAATACGAAATGGATAAATCCGGTGTTCTTTCCTACTCTGAATCCCATTATACACCCGATAGCGGTTCGGCAATGTCAGGAAAAGGCGGCGGAACAAAATATTACACATTCAAGGCTGTTGGCGAAGGAACTGTCAACATAACATTCAACTATTATAAGTATGAAAACCTAAAAAAAGTTATAGTATCCCAATATGTTTATACATATACGGTTGCCGACGACGGCACAATAACGCTAAAAAGTATACAATAGAGTGAGTCTTTTGTAAAAATACAGGGAATTTTGCTCGAGAAACAAATATTGTCTTACGGGGAGTCGGCGTCGGCTTCCCTCTTTTTTTCAGAAGCAATTTGACAAACAATGATTTATCTGCTACAAAAAAATCCCACCTGTGAAAACAGATGGGATAATTTTATTTAAGTAAGAATTACTTAAGTTCAACCTTTGCGCCTGCTTCTTCAAGCTTAGCCTTGAGCTCTTCAGCCTCATCCTTGGAAACAGCTTCCTTGAGAGTCTTGGGAGCACCTTCAACAGCAGCCTTTGCTTCACCAAGGCCGAGACCTGTGATCTCACGAACAACCTTGATAACCTTGATCTTTGCTGCAGCGTCGAAACCTGCAAGAACAACGTCAAACTCTGTCTTCTCTTCAGCAGCCTCTGCAGGGCCTGCTGCAACTGCAACTGCTACGGGAGCAGCAGCGGAAACGCCGAATCTTTCTTCTACTTCTTTTACAAGCTCTGAAAGCTCAAGAACTGAGAGTTCAGCAACTTCATCAACAATCTTAGTGATTTTCTCTGATGCCATTTTAAATAACCTCCAAATTATTTGGTATTTTTCTTAATTTTTTTTGCAGCAATAAATTATTCAGCTGCGGGTGCTTCCTCTGCGGGAGCTTCTGCAGCCTCTTCAGCTGCGGGTGCTTCCTCTGCGGGAGCTTCTGCAGCCTCTTCAGCTGCGGGT
>CAZTFS010000083.1:0-10440 GCA_964613045.1 uncultured Eubacteriales bacterium | reverse complement strand
CCCTTTGAATCGGAATAGCCCTCTGTAGAGTCAAGACTTTTTTCCATTATATCAAGAATATTCTGCGGAGCTTTAAAGCCGAAATAAGCAGGATTTCCTATATTGAGCTTCAATATCTTCTCGCCCTGAGCTTCCATTCTGCCCGCTTCGTCCATAACAGGACCTCTTATATCGTAGCACACATTGTCCAGTTTGTGTGATTTTTTAAATATACGCACCTAAAACACCTCATTCTTTATAATTTTACTCTATTAAGCATCAAAAATCAATATCATTAAATAATACGAATACGAAGTAAATACTGTTATTTTCAGCAATATTAAACAATATGAAGAAAAAAACGGGAGCTGTTAAGCTCCCGCAAGGAAATGTGCTTTATATAAAGTCCTTTCGGACATTGTTTTTATATATGAAGCCTGAATACAGGCGTTATTTATATATATAAAGCCTTTTCAGGCATTGTTTTTATATGTAAAGCCCGCATTCACAGGCGTTGTTTTCTCCAAAGTCCCGGAGGGCAATTACTCACCTAAAACATTGTAAAGGCTTGAAAGCTGAACTGCCTTCCAGATTCTCTTCCAAGAAAAGAACTTTGCTTCTTCCATTTCCTTGATGATCTGCTGTTCATACTTACGCATATCTCTTGACATTGTATTTTCATCTCCTTTCTCTTAAGTACACCCTTATTATACTCAAAAAATCGGATTTGTCAAGACATTTTGCACAAAGAAAAGATTTTAAATTTGTGCAATTATTACAAATCAAGTTTTAATAATTAATATTTAAAATTACTATCTTTTCATTTTTTTGCTTCTTTTCTTTTGTGCATTTACAACAACACAGACCACTTTAAATACAGCACTTTGACGAAAGAACCGTCATTTCTACATAAAAAGCTCAAAAAAGTTTGTGAAACATTTTCAAATTTTCTTCAAATTTTCGGGCAGCAAGTCTGCAAAGTCCTCAGGGAAAGGAACTTTAAAATCCATCAGCTCTCCGCTTACAGGGTGAGCAAAGGACATTTCTCCGCAATGAAGAGCCGCACGTCCGATTCGTTTATCCACGCTTCCGTACATATCATCACCGCAAAGGGGTGAGCCGACAGATGAAAAATGGACTCTTATCTGATGAGTTCTGCCTGTTTCAAGATTTATACGCAACAGTGAATTGGCACCGTCTGACCACACAGCTTCCCAATGGGTTATTGCATGATCTCCCGACTCGCCTGCCGCACGCAGAGTCTTCATCGGATCGGGACGGTAAATTGGCTTGTCAATAGTCCCGTTACCGACGTACTCCCCTTTTACAACGGCATAATATACTTTGTGAAAATTACCCGACAGCTTCGATGCCGCAAGCTTATTCAATGCACACAGAACAAGTCCCGATGTACCTTTATCCAGCCTGCCGACAGCTCTGAAAGTCACGTTTTTGCCCTTATTGAGGAAATATGCGGCAACTGCATTCGCAAGGGTATCCCCCTGATGATTATGAGTCGGATGCATGGCAAGTCCTGCCGGCTTATTAATGACAATAATGTCATTATCCTCATAAACAATATCAAGAGGATATTCAACAGGCTCAATTTTATTATTATCTTCGGGAATATTGACAGCAAGAATATCACCCTCATGAAGCAAATCAATGGTTCTGATATGCTCACCGTTGAGAGTGATACCTTTTTCGATCCGTTTCAGTGAATTTACAAGTCTTGCGGAAAGCTTTGCTTCTCCCCTGAGATATGCAACAACTTTTTTGCCGTCATAGGCTTCGCCGATGATGAATTCAATGTGACGCATAATATTCCTCAAATCAGTGTTTATAAAAACGGGGCTGTAAAACTACAGCCCGTGAATAATTAAACCTTAACGCTCCAGCCTTCGGGGCCTTCGATCTTACCCCACTGAATACCTGTAAGTGTATCATAGAGCTTCTGTGAGATCTCACCGATCTCACCGTTATTGATCTTCATCACCTTATCGCCCCACTTGAGTTCACCGATGGGGGAAATAACAGCAGCTGTACCGCTTCCGAAAGCTTCAAGAAGCCTGCCCTCATCATAAGCCTTTGCAAGCTCATCAATGGAAATACGACGCTCGGAAACATTCAGCCCCCATGATCTGAGGATTTCAAGACATGACATTCTTGTAATACCGCTGAGAATGCTTCCCTGAAGATTAGGAGTAACGACCTCACCGTCAAGAACGAAGAAAACATTCATTGTTCCTACTTCTTCAACATATTTTCTCTCAACACCGTCAAGCCAGAGAACCTGAGTATAGCCTGCCTTGTCAGCCTCGTCCTGTGCCTTGAGAGAAGCAGCGTAGTTACCGCCTGTCTTTGTAAAGCCCATACCGCCTTTTACCGCACGGACATAATTGGTCTCAACATAGATCTTAACAGGATTAAGTCCCTCGGGATAATACGCACCTACAGGCGAAAGTATTATCATAAAGAGAAGATGTTTTGCAGGATGAACACCTACATGAGCATCTGTTGCAAAGATAAAGGGTCTTATATAAAGAGATGTACCTTCTGCTGTGGGAATCCAGTCCTCATCAACCTTTACAAGTTCCTTGATAGCTTCAACTGCAAATTCCTCGTCAATTGCAGGAATACAAAGGCGTTCATTTGACACATTAAGTCTTGCCATATTCTTGTCGGGTCTGAAAAGACGGATCTCACCGTCTGCACATCGGTATGCCTTAAGTCCTTCAAAAACCTCCTGACCGTAGTGAAGACACATTGCTGCCGGATCAAGCTCAACGGGACCGTAAGGAACGATCCTTGCATCGTGCCAACCCTGTCCCTCATCGTAATTCATTACAAACATGTGGTCGGTATAGTAATTACCGAAGCCAAGCTTGCTTTCGTCGGCAGGACGAGCCTTAGGTTCTTTAGTTCTTTCAATTCTTATCTCCATGGAGAAAACTTCCTCTCAAAAAAATTCGGTATAAAGTCAGAAAACACTGATACTAAATAGTTTAGTATCAGCGTAAAAAAAAGTCAATATTTTTTTTAAATTATTTACGTTTGAGCACGAAAAATATTACTATAGCAACAATAACGGCGAGTGTTGCAACGGACAGAACAACAAGCACGATCACTGACGATGCAGGCACGCCGTCATCTGTAACAGCAGCATTTGTTGCGGGCTCTGTTGTGGTAACACCTGAGCCTATAAGATCGGGAGCTGTAGTAGCACCGACATCATATGTAGTTGTTTCCGCCGGAGCAGTTGTTGATGTGGATATTGAAATACCGACAGCCTTTGTTGTTGCCTCCGCTGTTGTTGTGTCGGCAACAATAACTATGGGAGAAGTCTCAGCCTCTTTTGTTGTTGCAGTGTTTGAACCGTCTGATGTACCGAGTCCCTTATTGAAAACATCCTGGATCATGGATATGCCGCTGGACCATGCATCCGAAGCCAGTGACCAGAGATCACCAATAGCTGAGCCGTCAGTAATTCCGCTTACTATTTTTCCGATATCAGTATCCGTGATCGAGCTCAGATCAACATCTTCCAGTCCGTTTTCTTTAAGAAATGTATCCAACTGTTCCTGCAATGAAGCTTGTTCTTCTTCACTTTCGGCAGAATTATAGTCATCAACAAGACCGTTCAGCCATGCCTCAACATTATCCTGCACCGTTTCGGCATAACATGTACACATTGACGTAAACGACAGAATGAGCACAATAATAACCGCCGAAAAGCTTTTTATTGCATTTCTTTTCATTTTTTATCTTCACCCTAAAAACAATATGTATTTTTATTTTACAACAATCATTCTGAAATGTCAAATATAAATTGCATTTTAGCGTAAAGATTTTAACAAACTATTAACTTTCAGCAAGACCCGTGACAAGTATTCCCAGATTATCTTTGTAAATTTTGTCAAACTGCGAGATTGGCAGCGGATTTACTCCTTTTCCCGCTTCAATCGTATAACCGGGCAGATCGTATGTCTGAATAAACCAGTCCTTATATCCTGCATAAGAGGAGAATTCCGGTGTCAGCTCCAGAGGATATCCGCTGACTTCACTCATTATTTCTCCTATCTCAAGAGCTCTCGGCGGATCAAAATCCATAAACTTCCAATAAATTATTTCACCTTGAGTATGATATGCAAGAATAAGTCTGAAATCATGCTCACGTGTCAGTTCATACATGGTCCGGCTTTCAGGTTCAGACAGCGGCGAGGGACCTACATAATCCCTCGGTGCAGGAGACACAAAACCCTGTGCTTCTTTAAGAGCTTTTGCTCTTTCCCATTCGGCAGGATAATTCAGATTCAGATCCGTGCCCCTTATGTTTGCTTTCCAGCCCTCGGGAAATCTCACATTCGGATAGTGCTCCGATATATTTACTGCTGAATCATAAAAACTTCCCGACTGCAATGCCCCCGTAACCAGATCAATTCCGTCAGGATTGACAAGCGGCACACAGTAAAGAACAGTCTGAGAATACAATTCTGCCGCATTTTTGCCGCCGATAGTACCTCTCCTTGCATAACTTCCCGAATACTGCTCGATAAATTTAAGAAGAACAGGCACTGTTATCCACTCATTTGCATGATGTGCCGCATTATATGAAACTTCCTTTGTACCGTTTCCGACAGTGATAAGATAAATATTTTTCCCCATGACACTTTTGCCTGTAACCGAAACTCCGAGAAACGGATAACGTACGCTCAGTCCCTCAATGACAAGTCTGACAAGATCATAAGAATACGGAATATCAGTGGGAACAACATTATATCCGAAGGGGATATTTATCACCTGTCCTATCTGAAGAAAATCCGCATTAATATTCGGATTGGCAAGCCTTATGGCTTCAACGGAAGTTCCGTATTTATTGGCAAGCAGCCAGTATGTATCACCACGTTTCAACGTATATCTGAAATATCCTTTTATATATTTTTCCAAGAGCCGCCATGTCTCCGCTCCCACAACTCCGTCTGTACGCAAGCGGTTCATGTTCTGAAAATATCTGACTGCCGCTTCGGTACGGCTGCCGAAAATACCGTCAAGAGCTCCGGAATAAAAACCTGACCGTTTCAATGCCAACTGAAGCATAGATACGGTCGAACCACTGCTTCCTCTGCGTAAAATATCCATAGTGATCACCTTTCGGTTACTTTTTTATTGCACATTTTATAAACAAGTGTAAATATACTTGACAAAAAGATAAAAGTGTGCTATAAATACATATGTAAAGAATTTTTGAAAAATTATAATTTTCTATTTTAAGTTCAGTTAAGTTTCAGATTTTATCATTTATACATAAAGTATTGTTTTGATTACTCCTAACGTTTTTCATAATATACTCCTTCAAAGGAAAGCGGATCGGTTTACAGCCGATCCGTTTTCCGTCTTATTGTAAGAAATAATTCATTTTACAAGCCTTTTAAGGCATAATAATCAAGAGAACTATTTTTTACGGAGGACTTATTATGTGCGGAATCATCGGATATTCAGGTCAAGAAAACGCCGGAGATATAATTATAGATGCCCTTCATTCCCTTGAATACAGGGGATATGACTCTGCAGGCATATCAGTATTTACGAAAAACGGCTTGAAAACAATAAAAACCACCGGCAGAGTTGACGATCTTGAAAACAAAACAAAAACATCTTTTCTGCCTGATTCAACTTGCGGTATCGGTCACACAAGATGGGCAACTCACGGCAAGCCGTCAGAAACAAACGCCCATCCTCACGGAACGGATACACTTATGCTCGTTCACAACGGAATTATAGAGAATTATAAAGAGATCAAAGAGCATCTGTCAGCCGACGGTATTGAGTTCTGCTCGCAAACCGATACGGAAGTTGCGGCAAAGCTCCTTGAAAAGAATTATATAAAGACAAACGACACTTTAAAGGCTATTGCAATGACCGTACGTGAGCTGAAAGGCTCTTACGCCTTGGGTATTATTTTCAATGATGACCCGAACACCGTCTATGCTGTAAAAAAAGACAGTCCCCTGCTTGTAGGAATAAGCAAAAACGGAAATTTTATCGCATCGGATGTATCTGCGTTTATAAAATACACAAAAGAGTATTTAAGACCTGAGGATAAGGAGATCGTAAAAATAACTGAAAAAAGTGTCCGTATCTTTGATCTTGATGCAGTTGAACTTCAGAAAAAAACACAGACAGTTTCATGGGACAGTGTTGATGCCCAAAAAGCAGGATTCAGCCACTTCATGCTTAAAGAAATTTTTGAAGAACCCAAGGTATTATCCCACACGCTCAGCAAACTGACAAAAAACGGAATGCCTGATTTCAGCGAAGCAGTACCCGACAGCAGTTTTTTCAGAAATATCAACAAAATACACATTATTGCATGCGGGACAGCAATGCATTCGGGACTTATGGGAAAATACTATATTGAAAAATATGCAAGAGTACCTGTCAATGTGGAGATTGCAAGCGAATTCAGATATTCTGAGCCCATACTTGACAAAAATGACCTTGTCATAATCGTTTCCCAGTCGGGAGAGACCGCAGATTCACTCGCCGCACTGCGTCTTGTCAACAAAACTAATATACGTACTCTTTCCGTTGTAAATACTGTCGGTTCGACAATTGCAAGAGAATCCGAGCATGTGATTTTTACCGAAGCAGGTCCTGAAATAGCTGTCGCATCAACAAAGGCATTCAGCGTTCAGACTCTTGTTATGATGCTTCTGGCATTAAAAATGTCAGAAAACACATTATCTTCAAAGAAAATATCCGAAATAACAGAGAGCCTCAGAAGCTGTGTCGAAAACTCACTTCACGATGTGCTTTGCAACACCGAAAACATCAAAAAATCCGCAGAAGTGCTTGCAAAACATAAAGATGTCTTTTTTATCGGCAGAGGTTATGACAGCTATCTGTGTCAGGAAGCATCGCTGAAGCTCAAAGAAATATCCTATATTCATTCGGAAGCATATCCTGCAGGGGAACTGAAGCACGGCACAATTTCCCTTATTGAGGAAGGTACACCCGTTATCACCCTTGCAACCGATAAGAACACTATCGAAAAAATAAGAAGCAATGCGGAAGAAGTCCGATCAAGAGGAGCATTTATCATATCGGTATGCAGTGAAAACACACAGGCCATAAAAGATTCCTCCGACATATGCATAACCGTGCCAAAGGACTCCGATTTTTCAAGAGCCATAACATGTGCAGCCGTTATACAATTGCTGGCATACCATACAGCTCTCCTGCTTGGCAGGGATATCGACAAACCCAGAAATTTAGCAAAATCCGTTACTGTAGAATAGGCTTGCAAAAACATTCACACTGTGATACAATATACACAGGAAGGTGAAAAAAATGCAAATTCAGGAATCCGGTCAGATGTATCTGGAATCAATTCTTGTTTTATCAAAAAAACTCGATCATGTCAGAAGCATTGACATCTGTGAATATATGAATTATTCAAAACCCAGCGTCAGCCGTGCCGTAGGACTTCTGAAAAACGGCGGTTTTATCACGGTAGACGGCAAAGGCTATATTTATCTTACAGATGAAGGATATGAGCTTGCATCAAAGATCTATGAACGTCACACTATCATTACAAGGGTACTCACTGCGATAGGGGTAAGCGAAGATACAGCCGCAGAAGATGCTTGCAAACTGGAGCATGTGCTCAGTGATGAATCTTTTGATGCGATAAAAAAACTTATGTTAAAACACGAAAAAAGTCATGAGTAAAACAGCTCATGACTTTTTGCATTTTTCAAATCTCAACCTTTTTCATTTTAAAAACAAGTTTCAGTATTCCCTTGAGAAACTTCGGACTGTCAATTACAAGTACCTTCATCTGTGTGCCCTCCCATCAGCACGTCATAAGCATTACACCGGCAGCAATAAGTGCACTTGCCAGCAATACGAGCATCCATTCCGTGGGAAATATACACACAAGCACGATACCTATACCCAGAAAAACAAAGATGAGTCCTGACGGCCTTTTTTTGTGCCGTTTTCTTTTCATAAAAAACCTCCCCGTAATGAATGTTCAATACATCATACGGGGAAGTTTGATTCAAGGTGCATGTCTGAATTAAATTTTGACAGAACATGTATTTTTATTTAAACAAAGATGACTTACAAGGTTATCTTTTCGGCGGAAATTCACCGTCAGGCGAAGGAAAGCCGTTACCTCTGTGCGGCGGAGGAGGAAAACCGTTATGTCCGGGCGGAGGAGGAAAACCGTTACCGTGAGGCGACGGAATATCATCTGAAGATACCTCCCCCTCATTCTCGTCATGTTGATCTTTTCCGGATATATATCTTGACGCCTGAGTTGAGAACAGTTTAAAATATTTTCCGTGAAGTGCCATAAGCTCCTCATGAGTACCCATTTCGGCAACTGCTCCGTTTTCAAGCACTATTACCGTATCGGCAATAGTTGCACTTGAAAGTCTGTGAGAAACAAAAACGCTTGTTTTTCCTTCCCTTAATTCATCAAACTGAGAATATATCTCCTGCTCTGCAATTGCATCAAGTGAAGCGGTGGGCTCGTCAAGAATAAGTATATCCGCATCCGAATAAAATGCTCTTGCAACGGATAATTTCTGCCACTGACCGACAGAAAGCTCTGTGCCGTCAGATTCAAAATATCTTGTAAGCGGAGTTTCATATCCCAAAGGCAATTTATCAATAAACACATCCGCACCCGATCTTTTTGCCGCATCGCTGACATTTTCATCGGTCTTTTCTTTAAATATCGAACCGAATGCAATATTGTCACCTGCTGATTCGGAATACTTGCCGAAATCCTGAAATATGATCCCGTAAAGCTTATAAAGTGAATGTATGTCGTATTCACGTATATCTCTGCCGTCAAGAAGAATAACGCCGTCTGTCGGGTCATAGAGTCTTGTAATAAGCTTGATGAGCGTGGTCTTTCCTGCACCGTTAAGTCCCACAAGAGCTACTGTACTGCCTGCTTTGATAGTCAGGTTCATATTATGTATAACATCACGGTCAGCTCCCGGATAACGGAATGTTACATTCTTAAGCTCAATAGTATGTCCGCAATGAGTTTTCGGCTCGGCAGGTTCATCGACAACAGGCTTTACCGTCTGTTTTTCATTCATAAACAGGATCATATTATCAATAAACAGCGAACCCTCATAAATGGTTGATATAACGGTAATGGTAGCAGTCAGTGCCGATGAAATCGAATTGAGAGCTCCCGTATACACGGAATAATCAGCTATCTGAGAAACATTCGTTGCGATCATATAAAAGAGTACACCGTTCATAACTGCGGTGGCAAGTGACAGAAGCAGATTCCATGCACCCTCCTGCCATATCAGCTTTTTGATACCTTTGAAATACCCTGCAAACACGCTGTTATATTTACCGATAAGAAGATCCGAGAGATTAAAAAGACGTATCTCCTTTACCATATCCTTGTTGACCATAAGATTGCTGTAATAGTTCATTTTCCTGCGGTCTTTAGAGCGATGGAACATATATCTGAAATTTTTCCTTCGGAAGTGGAAAGAAACAACGGCACTCGCAATTGTAAGTGCAAGAAATGCACCGAAGAAAATAAGGCTTGTTGAAGGCAATATTTTCAGAATTGCAACAAGCACTGCAAAATAGCTTATCATTGATATGATCTTTGAGATAAGCTCAAAGGCTGCCCTGAGAATATTGACGGGACGCACACCTGCTTCCCTGTTGGCATTTTCAAGACGCTCATAAAAATCGGGCTTATCAAAAGATGCCAGATCAACGGTCTTTGCCTTCTGCATTATCTTGACCTTAACATGATTGGTAACAGCCTCACCTGCAATCTGAGTGACCATGTTTGAAATACTGCTTGTCAGAGTGTTAAGAAACAGATATCCGAACTGAAAGATCAGCGGAAGCACAAGATCAACTTCACCTGTAAAGCTCTGAACCACGCACTCGAGAAGATGTGCAGTAATAAGCGTACCCACAAGGGGCATAACACCGTTATATACGGTCATAAATATCATAACCGCAAGAAGAACGGGCTGTGTCTCCCACACAAGCTTAAAAATGTAAAACAAACGTGAACAAGTTCCGCCGACAGTCTCCTTGAGATAATGAGGTACTTCCCTGATACTTTTCGGCGGCGGTGTTTTCAGCCTTTCTGTAGATTCATGAATAGGCGGTCCGAATCCGGGTCCCATAGAACAACCTTCTTTTTTTCTTAATTTCCAAAAATTATAATATCACAAAAAACAAAACAAATCAAAGAAAATTTATTAAATTATATATATGCAACCTAAAATAAAACTAAGAAAAAATAATAAAGCTTTATGCTTTAAACAAACTTCGCCGCTCGGCGTAAATTTGTACGCCTTCCGGTAACACAAATACGTTATTTTGGCTCAGTTTGTTCATTCTGCACATTTCCCTATCATATAAAAAGGAGCTGTAAAACAGCTCCAAATTATTATT
>CAZTFS010000082.1:0-10483 GCA_964613045.1 uncultured Eubacteriales bacterium | reverse complement strand
CGGACTTCTTCCACGCTTTTGTAGTCGGTCAGATTGCCGCCCACTTCTTCCGAAAGAGAGAGCTTGCCGTCTGAAAATGCACCTGCACCTGCCCAACCGCTCATTATGTTGCAGGGCTCACAGCGGACACATTTTCCTTTGCTTCTTGCGGGACATGTTCTTTTGATTATATCCATTCCCTCATCAGCAATGAGAACCTTAAAATCGGGTGACTGTTTTCTGTACAGTTCAAGTGCCGTAAAAATACCTGCAGGACCTGCACCGATTATAACTACATTAAAATGCTCCATATTCAACAGACTCCTTATTATTATAATAATTATAACAATACTCACTATAGTATAACATAAAGAATATGCAAAGTACAAGAGTAAAATAAGAAAGAAATATTACCTATTCGGCAATATTTTTGTTCAAAACAAGAAAACTGACTTTCCGTGAACAAAAAATTGGCTGTGTGAAGGTTATTTCGGTAAAAAATAAAAGTCGGCGGAATGAACCGCCGACCTATGATCAAGCTTTTATTGAATTATCAATCTTCACGCTTTTTGGATGCTACGAGTGCAATGCCTGCAACCATGATCACTGCAGCAGCAGCGATACCTAACATTGAGTCACCTGTCTGAGGAATTGACTTTTCTACGCAGCATGCACAGTTAGGACCGCAAGTACAGTTGTCGCCGCATGTGCAGTTTACGGCACAGTTACAGCTGCCGTCGTCGTTTGCGTTTGCACAAGCACTACAGGTACAGCCTTCGCCGCATGTGCAGACAGCTCCGCATGTACAGTTTACGGCACAGTTACAGCTGCCGTCGTCGTTTGCGTTTGCACAAGCATTACAGGTACAGCCTTCGCCGCATGTGCAGACAGCTCCGCATGTGCAGTTTACGGCACAGTTACAGCTGCCGTCTACGTCTGCGTTGATGCAGGGAGCTTTTTCGCCTGTACAGCATTCGCAACAGCCGTAAAGACCGCAATCGCAGCCTTCTTCACAGATGCATGCACCGAGTATGCTGTCAGCTACGCCTGTGAAAGCACCGAGAAGCTCTTCGGGAGAAAATACTTCAAGGTAGAGTGAATTCTGGATATCGTTCATAAGGAGTGAGCCGAACTTAAGCTGGCTGCCGCCGAGATTGTGGAAGAAGCCGATGGAATAGATGTTGTAATCATACCACATACCTGCAGCTGTTGAGTAAACAGCGTTGCCGTACTTGTAGTACATGTTGCTGTCTTTTGATGTGTAATGTCCGCTTGAAAGAGTTGCACCTTCGTTGGGAAGACCGTCAGCCATAACAACTACATGCTTTGTAGCGTTCTGATTGCCGACCTTTTCGTTAATGTCCTTAACAGCCATAAGTGCGTCGTACATTGCTGTACTGCCCTTTGCTGTAAGACCGTCGATTGTTGCTGCAAGCTCATCGTAGTCGGAAGAGAAGTTGTAGGTTGCTACTTTTGTTCCGTATGTAACGATAGCGATCCTGTTTGTTCCGGTCATATCGTCCATCATTGTTGCACAGAACTGTTTTGCTGCTTCCTTGAGCTTTTTGATGGGTGTGCCGCTCATACTGCCTGAAACGTCAAGAACAAGATAAATATCTCTGTCGCCCTGAAAATCAGTGGTGGAAGAATTCGAGGAGTTGGCAGAACTCTGACAGCATTTGCACTCACAGCCTTCAACCTTACCTGCTGCAGAAGCAAAACATGCCATCGCAGTAACTGCAAGCATAACTGCAATTACCACAGAAACAATCTTTGTAAAAGATTTTTTCATAAAAATACCTCCGTATCGGTTATAAATTTACATCATTATTATAGCACAATCAACAGACATGTCAATATTTTTTTTGCAATAAATTGTTAAAAGTGTTTTAGAAAAAATAATTATCAGCGATAGTTTAAAATTTGTATTGCAAGTTGCGGGAAAAATATATATAATATAAATGTTAAATAATTTTCGGATATGGAATGATAAAATATGGAAAAGATTAAAATCACTATAGCAGGTGTTCCTTACACCGTTGCAACTGACAATGATCCCGAATACGCAAAGTCCGTGGCAGAGCTTGCTGACGAAAAAATCTCGGCTGTTATGGCTTCGGGACGAATAAACCCTACACAGGCAACCGTGCTTGTGCTTCTTGATTATGCCGACGAGGCGGCTAAGGCAAAAGCTGAGATCGAAAGCATGAAAATTCAGCTCAAGGAGTACCTTGCAGATGCGGCTCAGGCAAAATCCGAGCGTGACATGCTTAAGAGAGAGCTTGCAAAACTGAAGAAAGGCTCTCAGGAGGTCTGAAAATGGGTACTCTGAAGATAAAAAAAGTGCGTGATAATGCTGTTGTTCCCAAAAGGGCAACAGCAGGCAGTGCAGGTATGGATCTTTATGCCTGTATAGACGAAAAGATAACCGTAAAGCCTCATGAATGTGTGAAATTTCCCACAGGAATTGCGATCGCTCTGCCATCTGCCGATTACGGTGCGTTTATTTTTGCAAGAAGCGGTCTTTCCATAAATCACGGTCTTGCACCTGCAAATTGTGTCGGTGTTGTTGACAGCGATTACAGGGGAGAGATAATTGTCGGACTTGTCAATCAGTTTGACGAGCCTTATACCGTTGATCCGGGAGAGCGTGTGGCTCAGATGGTAATAATGCCCGTAAGCCTTATGGAAACCGAAGAATGTGATTCTCTTGATGAGACTGAGAGAGGTTCGGGCGGCTTCGGTTCTACGGGAAAGAAATAATTCGTGATATCTGCGAATAAAAATGGTGTTTTAAACTATGTATAAGATAAATCCGAATTCCTATGCGTCGGTGTTTGCTTTGCCGACAGATATAGCAGACAGGCATCTTCGTATGGCGGGTAAAGCCCAGCTGAAGGTGCTTTTATGGCTTTACAGAAATCCTGCCGCAAAGGCTGATATTGCAGTCATTTCAAGGGACACGGGTATTCCTGCCGATGAGATCGACGATGCAATGCTTTATTGGATAGATGCAGGTCTTGTGCTGAAAGACGGTGAAAATGTTGTTTCCGCTGTTCCTGTTCAGTCCGCATCGGCAGTTATAAGAGAACAGTCAGTCACTGAAAAACAGCCTGTGCAGACAGCTCCGAAGGTCAGTGACGCCGGAGAGACAAAAGTGGAAAAACCGCCTCTTGTAAAGCCTTCAATGAAAGATATCGCAATGCGTATCTCCGAATCTGAGGACGTCCGCACGATGTTTGAAGAAGCTCAGGCTGCTTTCGGACGAACTCTCGGCTATGATGCTCAGTCGTCACTGCTCATTCTTCATGACCACTATAATCTGCCTGCCGAAGTCGTTATTATGCTTTGTTGTTATGCAAAGACAGTGGGCAAGCAGGGCTCGGTGGCATACATAATGAAGGTTGGTGCTTCCTGGTCTGAAATGGGGATAGACAGCTTTGAAAAAGCCGGCGAGAAGATCGCACGTCTTGAAAATTCCAACAGATTGTGGAGCGAGTTCAAGACTGTTACCGGTGTGGATAACCCCAGACCTACCGCAAAACAGTCGGAATTTCTTGAAATATGGGTCAATGACTACGGCTTCGGAATTGACATGATAACACACGCATATGAAAGGGCTGTTGAGAAAAAGGGAAGCTTCAATTTCAGTTATATGAACGGCATTCTGCGTTCATGGCATGAGAGCGGATTGAAAACCGTTGCCGATGTCGAGTCGGCAGGTCAGCTCTATGCAGGTGAAAATGCAAAGAAAACAAAAAAACAAAGCGGAATAAAAGATTTTGATTCTTCATCGCAGAATCCGTCTTACGATACGGATATTGCATTGAAACGAAGCATGATGCTCGATCCTTCAAAGACGAAAAGAGGACAGTAAACTTATGGGATACAGTGAAAAAATATATACTCTTGCAAGTGAAAAGCTGGAAAAACGCAAAATGAAAGCGGAAAGTGATGCCAAGATAAGGCATGATGCACTTACGCTTGAATTTCCCGAGATATTTGAGCTTGAGGATAAGATGCGTAAGTCGGCTTACGGTCTTGTGGGTGTTATCGGCATGGGTGATAAAACAGCCGAATACATAGAAAAACTTAAAAAGGATAACCTTGAGGCTCAGAGTGAAATTAAACGTATCCTTGTCCGGAACGGATATCCCGAGAATTATTTTGACCCTGTATATACCTGCAGTAAGTGTTCGGATTCGGGTATTAAGGACGGAAAGCTCTGTTCCTGTCATCTTGAGCTTTTAAGACAGCTTTCCTATGAACAGCTTTGCAGAAGCTCGCCTCTTAAGATAAGTTCATTTGATGATTTTGATCTGAGTTATTATGAGTCGGACGAGAATGTCCGTAAAAATATGAGCCTTATTTATCAATACTGCCTGAATTATGCCGACAGCTTTGATATGAGCTCTTCAAGCCTTTTTATGAGCGGAAAAACGGGACTCGGCAAGACGCATCTTTCTCTTGCAATTGCAGGTAAGGTGCTGGAAAAGGGCTACGGAGTTGTGTACGGCTCGGCTCAGAATCTTTTCAGTGCTGTCGAAAGGGAGCATTTCGGCAGAAGTGATGCTCCCGACGGTACAACGGAAAAAATGCTTCTGGAGTGCGATCTTCTGATACTTGATGATCTTGGTGCTGAATTTGTAACCAATTTCACCGTTGCCACCTTCGGAAACATTGTCAATACACGTCTTCTTACCGGCAAGCCTACGATAATCAGCACAAATTACAGCTTTGAGGAATTCGGTAAGAAATATTCGGGCAGAACTGCATCAAGAGTTCTGGGCGAATATCAGATGCTTATGTTTTACGGCGTTGATATAAGACAGCAGAAATTGGGACTGTGATATGTATAACTTAACTGATATAAATGTAATAAAAAGAATAATGTCGAAAAACGGTTTTTCCTTTTCAAAGGCACTGGGACAGAATTTTATCATTGATCCCGATGTGTGTCCGATGATAGCGGAAAGATCGGGTATTACTGAGGAGTCGGGTGTCCTTGAAATAGGCCCCGGAATCGGCGTTCTTACTCAGGAAATTGCAAAAAAAGCAAAAAAAGTGACGGCACTTGAGCTTGACACAAGACTCATTCCCGTGCTTGAAGATACTCTTGCTGATTTTGACAATGTGGAAGTTATCAATGCTGATGTTATGAAAGTTGACCTTGAAAGGATCTTTGAGGAAAGCTTCAGTGATTGCAGTGATATTCATGTCTGTGCAAATCTGCCGTATTATATCACTTCGCCGATAATCATGATGTTGCTTGAAAGCAGACTTCCCGTAAAAAACATAACCGTAATGGTTCAGAAAGAAGCGGGACAGCGTCTTTGTGCCGCAATAGGTTCAAGGGATGCGGGTGCTGTTTCCGTAGCGGTAAATTTCTATTCGGAAGCAGAAGAACTTTTCTTTGTACCCAGAGAATCGTTTATGCCGTCTCCCAATGTTGACAGCGAAGTTATAAAGCTGACGGTCAGAAGTCAGCCTGAATTTGTCCCGACTGATGAAAAATTCTTCTTTAAAGTCGTGAAAGCCGCCTTTTCTCAGAGAAGAAAAACCGCCGCAAACGGCTTGGCATCGGGCTTGGGTATGTCAAAGGATAAAATATTCGAAGCACTTTCCAATGCTTCCCTTGATAAAAACGTAAGAGCTGAGAAGCTGACAATGGAAGAAATGTACACGCTCAGCGAAGAACTTTATAAATTAAGGTGATCTCTATGTTCTCAAAAGGAAAATTTATTGTAATCGAAGGTCTTGACGGCTCGGGAAAAACGACTCAGACAAAGATCATTACAGACAAACTGAAAGAAAAAGGTATAAACGTTGTAAATCACGCAGAGCCTACAGGCAGAGAATACGGTAAAATGTGCCGTGAAGTGCTTTCGGGTGCAAAAAAATGTACAAAGAGCGAGCTTGCCCTGCTTTTTACAGCCGACAGGATAGACCACAATGTCAATGCGGAAGACGGCATAAATATGCATGTGGACAAGGGTGACACCGTAATTTGCGACAGATATTATTACTCAACTCTTGCATATCAAGGTGTTGATGTGGGCATGGATTGGCTCAGAAGCCTTAATCTTGACTGCGAGGACATAAGAAAGCCCGATATGTGCATATTCCTTGACCTTACTCCCGAAAAGAGTATGGAAAGAATTTATGCAAACAGAACTGCCGATCAGATAGAGATATATGAAACTCAGGATTATCTTACAAGCATAAGGAAGCGTTTTTATAACTGCCTTGAATCGCTCAAGGACAGCGAAAACATCGTTGTAATAAATGCCGACGGAACGATCGATGAAGTTGCCGAGAAGATTGAAAATGCGATTATGAAATTATATTGAATTTTTTTTAAATAATTTTCTTTTATGTTGAACAATTTATTTTTTTGCTGTATACTGATCAAAAAATAAGAAAACATTGAAAAACAGATAAAATATTTTGATTTTATTTATTAATTCTGTTTTCATCCCGAAAAATTTGTTGATATAAGCTGTATGAAAAAGGGACTTCTTTACCTTGTTCTGCAGCTTTTATGTTTTTAGGAGGTAATTTTATGAAGAAAACTGACTCTCCGTTATTGAAGTCGCATGACAGAAAAACTACATGTCGAAAGACTTTGTTAGGATATTCTGTGGTTTTTGCAATAATTGCAGTTTTCGTTTATGGTGTCTTTTTTATTGCAAACGGAAGATCGCTTGTGTTGGCACCTGACGGATTGAGTCAGCATGTTACTGTTTTGGCATATTACGGACAATATCTTCGTACAATTCTTCGCAATATTTTTGTTGAGCATACTTTTGTTATCCCGATGTTTGATTTTTCCATAGGTCTTGGTGGAGATATTGTTTCGACACTTCATTATTACGGCATCGGAGATCCTCTGAATCTGTTTTCTGTATTTGTACCGGAGGCATATACAGAATATCTTTATGGATTTCTTGCTGTTTTAAGAATGTATCTGTCAGGTATCTCGTTTGCTGTTTATATGCTTCATAAAAAACCACATTCATCTGCAATTGTAACAGGTGCAATCGCCTATGCTTTTTCCGGATTTTCATTGCGGGCTGCAACGATCCATCCGTTTTTTATGACAGGAATGTTGTATATTCCTTTGATTTTTCTTGGAATAGATCTGATTCTTGAGAAAAAGAGTCCGATCCTTTACATCTCGTCTGTTGCACTTGTTCTTGTAACAAATTTTTATTTTGCATATATGTCATGTATTATAATGCTGATATATGCAGCGATGAGTTATTTTTCACTTAATAAAAAATCAGGAGCAAAAGTGTTTTTCAAAACGGTGGGTAGTTTTGCCTGTTACTCATTTATAGGATTTTTGATGTCATTGATCATCTTCCTTCCTCAGATAGAAAACGTTCTGTTGACGAATAGACTTAACACTGATAATGCTGTGACACTGTTTTATTCGCCTTCGTATTATACAAGCTTGATTGATAGTATAACAAATGCACAAGTGGGTAGCCATTGGGTTGCGATCGGCTATACCGGTGTAACACTGTTATGTATTATTATGAGTTTTGTCCGTGGTAAAAAATACAAAAACATTGTAATAGGATTTTCTGCTTCCCTGATAGCGTTGCTGTTTCCTGTTTTTGGACATATCCTTAACGGTTTTGCTTATGTAACTAATCGTTGGACATGGATAATTGCATTTATCGGTGCCGTTGCAGTTGTTTACGGTTATAATGATCTGTTTGACCTTAATTTGAAAGAGAAGAAAGCAATGTGGATTATTTGTGTTGCTTATTTAGGATTGCTCTTTTGTGTTGCAGAGTCGAGAAGTGAGCTTACTCTTATAACTGTTGCAATTATGTTTGCTGTGTTGTGTCTTGTCACTGTTTATGATTCTGTAGGTATAAAAAAGGCTCATGCACAAATTATTGTTTCCTTGTTCCTTGTTGCAGGTATTCTGATACAGTGTATTTACAGATACGACTTCCGTGAAGGAAACAACACCTCCGACTATGTTCAGGCGGGTGATGTTTATGATGCGATGTATGCAGACACGGTTTCTGCACTTATAAACGGACTGGATGATGATAAATTTTTCCGTTATGACGACTATAATAATGCGATTAACGAAAACGCATCTCTTGTAGGAAATACAAACTGTACGTCATTTTATTACAGTGTTGCAAATTCTTATGTATCAGAATTTATAAGGGAATTGGGACTTAACACTCCAATGGAGCAGCGATGGATTAATCTTGACAACAGATATATCCTGCAGTCAGCTCTGGGTGTCAAATATGTAACAAACAGTGTGCCGTTATCTAAAACGTTATTGTTTGCACCTATGGATGAATCATTAAAATTTTATAACCAGATGTCTGTTGACAGTTCAAAATCCATCAGCTGGTACAGAGGGTATGCTTCACATTCTTCAGGACGCAGCAGTAATTACAAAATTTTCAGAAATAGGTACGTAATGCCTATGGGCTATACATATGACACTGTTATGAGTCGTGAAGAGTATGAGCAGCTATCTGCTGCAGAAAAACAGAATGTTATTTTGCAGACAGCGGTTACTGACGGTACAGACATGTTCCCGAGTGCTCAGATAAGAACTGATGATATAAAACAGTACGATATTTTTGATCTTCTCAGAAGCCGGGCAGAAGAAATTGAGGGAATTTCAATTGAAGGAAACACCATTACGGTTACTGATGAATCTGCAACACTGGAATTTACAGTTCCGGTTTCTGAATATTCCGAATGCTATATATCCTACGAAGGTGTAAGCTTTGAGGGCCTTTCACCGTATGATATTCTTCTTACAGATATAGAAGACACACTTCATGAGCAGCAGGAGGCTATTGATAATGATTACGCTGAAGGTGTAATTTTAAAAAGTGATACTGCAGATCTTGATGAAATTGCAGAAACAAAACTGAATTATTGGATGCACCTTTGGAGAAATACAGCAGGTTCTGCAAAGATAAATGCGTATTCAACATATCTCAATAATGCAGGTACAATGAACTACTATACTCCGTATAATTCCTTCTATTCGGGTGCAGATACCTTTATGGTAAATCTGGGTTGTACAATGTTTGATGATTTTGAAGAAGAGATAACTGATACAATTAAAATAAGCTTTAATTCGGTGGGTGTTTATACTATAGAAAATTGGAGTGTTTGCTATCAAAGTGTAGAGAATGTGATTTATGATTATATCAACAGAACTGAAAATGTGCTTGAAAATGTTGAAATTACGGATTCTGAAAACACAGTGAAAGGCACTGTATCTTTGGATAAGCCCGAAATTCTTGTAATGCAGATTCCTTATTCAGATGGTTGGAAAGCATATGTTGACGGTGAAGAAGTTGAAATATTAAATGTTAACACAATGTTTTGCGGAATTGTGCTTGATGCCGGGGAACATACAGTTGTTTTCAGTTATGCAACACCTCATTATTTAATTGCGGCTGCAGGCACATGTGTGGGTATTGCATGTCTCATTGTAATCTTGATTGTTTGGAAACGTAAATCAAAAAAGGACATCAAGTCAGAAACAGTTGAAATTTCAGACTTGTAATTAAAAAAAGGCATCCGAGAGAGACACTTCGTAAAGAAGTTGTTTCTCTCGAGTTTTATTTAATAAAACAAAAGACGTTTTTTTCGGAAAATGATATATCAAACTGTTAGTTTGCAGTGCTGTTTTTGGAAAAAGGCAAAAATGATATAAAATCCTATCGGTTTTCGTGATATTATATTTGCCGTTAAACTGTCCGAGATAGCATAACATCACCGCTTTAGCAATATCACTCGCTGTCAGGCGAATATAACTGAGGCACCTTCCTTGCGGAGGGTGCCTCAAAGTTTGTTATGGTATTAAATTTTCAACAACAGCCCATATCACGGCGATGATGATCGTCGGGAGCATGTTTGCGACTTTGATCTTTTTGCCCCAGACGAGGTTTACACCTACGCAGAAGATAAGTATTGAACCTGTAAGTGACAGGTAGGAGAGTGCCGTTTCGGTCATAATCGGTTCGATAAGTCTTGCAAGCAGTGTTATCGAGCCCTGAAAAATAAGTACGGGGATTGCGGAGAAAATACAGCCTTTACCCATTGAAGCAGTCATAATTATGATGATTATAAGGTCGAGCACTGCTTTTGCTGTCAGCACGGAATAATCTCCGTAGATACCGTCTTTTATTGAGCCCACAACAGCCATCGCACCTATGCAGACCGTAAGGGAAGCGGTGACGAAGCCGTCAACAAAGGAAGTATCCTTATCGCTTTTTGTTTTTCGCTTGAGCCATTCTCCGAAGCGTTCCATATGATGCTCAATATTCAGAAGCTCGCCGATCACTGAACCGATGGCGAAAGACCCTATCATCATCATTGTTCCGCCGCTTGAAATTTTACCGTTTTCGACGGTGAACATCTCCTGCAATGCACCTGCAATGCCGATAAACAGCACGCAGATACCGTTAGCTTTCATCAGAGTATCCTGAAGCCGTTCGGG
>CAZTFS010000081.1:0-10544 GCA_964613045.1 uncultured Eubacteriales bacterium | reverse complement strand
TCAACAAGAGCCTTTTTACAATCCATCATACCAACGCCTGTCTTCTCACGAAGAGCCTGTACGTCTTTTGCTGTAAATGCCATTATAAATTCCTCCAATAGATTTATTTTAAAACAGCCCGCACTTGTTTGCACGGGCTTTGAAATCAAAAATTATTCGGCTGCTTCTTCAGCTGCTTCTGTAGCTTCGGGAGCAGTCTGCTCGCCCTGCTTGCCTTCAAGAACAGCGTCAGCCATAGCACCTGCGATAAGCTTAACTGCACGGATAGCATCGTCATTGCCGGGGATAACGTAATCGATCTCATCGGGATCGCAGTTTGTGTCTACGATAGCAACGATGGGTATACCGAGCTTCTTAGCTTCTGCAACTGCAATTCTTTCTTTTCTGGGGTCAACGATGAACATTGCAGCGGGCATCTTCTTCATCTCTGTGATACCGCCGAGGAACTTCTCGAGCTTTTCGATCTCAAGCTGAAGCTTTGCAACTTCCTTCTTGGGGAGAAGGTCGAATGTGCCGTTTTCTTCCATAGCCTTGAGCTGAGCAAGTCTTCTGATTCTGAGTTTGATTGTTGAGAAGTTTGTGAGCATACCGCCAAGCCATCTTGCGTTAACAAAAGGCATGCCGCAACGCTCTGCTTCTTCCTTAACGGAATCCATTGCCTGCTTCTTTGTGCCGACAAAGAGGATCTCATCGCCGTTTTCTGCTACCTGACGAACGAACATGTAAGCGTCCTCAAGCTTCTTAACGGTCTTCTGAAGATCGATGATGTAAATTCCGTTACGCTCTGTGAAGATGTACGGAGCCATCTTGGGGTTCCATCTTCTTGTCTGGTGTCCGAAATGAACGCCTGCTTCAAGAAGCTGTTTCATTGATACTACTGCCATAATTTTTTTGCCTCCTTATATTTAACCGCCGCAGCCGTCACCTCCGCATGAAACATTATTAATGCAGGGTCATACGAATAGACTGCGTGAGTTTTAGCTTGTAGATTATACCATAACTTTTTGTGTTTTTCAATAGGAAAACAGAGTTTTTTTGATATATTTAAGGTGCTTATTTTATATGAATTGCACAAATTCTGATTTATTTAAGGTACTCCATATATACCCAGCCTTCAATATCGCCAACAAAGATCTTGCCCCAACTGCCGTTGATCTCTTCAACCGTGACCTGATCGCCTTCACTAAGAGTTGTGACGATCTCTCCGCTTGTTGAGTTTATACTTCTGACTCTCAGAGATGTGCTTTCTCCGTTGAGCGTGACCGTATATGTGCCGGTCTGATACTGTGCAACGGTTTCGCCTGATTCGGTTTCTTTTTCTGTTGTCTGCTCAGGTGTTTCGTTTGGTGTGAACTTCAATTCATCAAGCTCGACCCAGCCTGTATAGCTGTTGTATGTTGTTTTGCCGAAGCCGTTGCTTATCTCTGTGATCTCGATAATTGTCTTATTCGGGATAGTTGCAATAATTCTCTGATCGGATACGGATTTGTAAACGAATATATTATTCTGATCCGAATATACGGTGTAAACGCCTGTCTGCTCGGTATATGAATTATCTATATCAGAAGATTTTTCTGCTTTTCTGGACGATGTTTCCACCGTTTCTGCTGCATTTACTGATTCAGATTCATCGGACTCACCTATGATACCGAACTGCTTTCCCAGTTGATATGTTCCGAAAACGATAACTATAATGCCTGCAATGACTGCGACAGCAATTATCAGGTATCTGATGTTAAAATTGAAATGAGGCTTGCCTTTCTTTTTATCTCTGATAACAGAGCCCGAAGAAGGATAATCATCATCTGCGTCATCTGTATCATCATAATCAGAAGCATCATCATATTCAGGTTCAATGGTGTAATTTGGATTTTTTCGTGTTCGTACAGGTTCACTGTCAGGTTCAAATATCTTTACATCATCGTCAGCATCAGTACTTTTTGACATAAACATTCTGTCATATTCAAGAACATCTGCCGTTGCCTTGTCATAAGTGTGAGGATCGGTGTAAACAGGAGCGTTCGGATCGCTGCTGAAAATATCATTGATATTTATTGTTCTGTCCTGTGGCTGTGATGATTTTGAAGCGGCAGGTCGGTAAACCATGGTTCTGTCTGAAACAGAATATGTATTACTGCCTGAGCTGTTGTCCGACTGAACATCAGTTGCAGTAACTACACGTCCGCATCTGGGACAGCATTTTTTACCCTCCGGGATCTGAGCTGAACATACACGGCACTTCATAATATTATTCCTCCCTGTTTTTCTTTAATTTATCAAAAAATTTATTTCTTTTTTCTGCAATACGCTGTTTTCTTTCTGCTGTTTGCTCTGCTTCATATACATAAACACCGTTCTGTAAAGTAAACACATCGCCCGTACGGCTGTTTTCGGGAAGTAATGACAGCTTTTGGCTGTAAACTTTTCCGTTGTCGTCGGTCAGAACAGCGAATGTATTTTCTTCAATACGATCAAGAGTAAAAAACATAGCTGTTACTCCTTCATTTCCACTGTATATCCGTCGGCAGTACAATGAACGGAAATATTTCCGCAGATGTCTGTGCGGTAATATTTTACACCCGCAGATTCAAGAGTTTCAATTGTTTTTTCGGTAGGATGACCGTATTTATTATTCAGTCCGCACTGGATAATTCCAAGCTCGGGGGATATCTGCTCAATAAAATCTGCGTATGAGGAGGTAGAACTGCCGTGATGACCTACTTTAAGAATATCTACGTCAAGATCGGGATATGCAGCCGCTATTTCTTTCTCAACGGACTTTTCTGCGTCGCCGGTCATGAGAATTGATGTTTCACCGGCAGTTATAAGCATAACAATTGAATTATTGTTTTCATTACTTGAATCAACATTGAAAGGAGAAAGAACGGTGCAATTTGCATATCCTAAAGTGAAAGTATATTCAGGTTCAGCGAGAATGACGTTTGCATTGCTTGATTCAACTGCATCCATGAATTTTTCGTAAGTAGCAGTGAGTGAACTGTCCTCGCTCGGTTCGGAAATAATTATATTTTCGACCGATATTTCGGTAATGATATCAGCCATAGCACCCATGTGATCGGAATGTGCATGAGTTGCAACAACATAGTCAAGGGACTCTATGCCGTATTCGGAAACAGTCTTTATGACTGTATCGGCATTTTCTGCTTCTCCGCTGTCTATGAGCATTGATTTGCCGTCTGAAATAAACAGGGTGCAGTCTCCCTGACCAACATCAATAAAATGAGCATCAAGAAGGCTTTCTCCGTCTGTTGTCATTGAAGCTGTTTTTCCGTTTGCTGATGTGGTCTGCTCTGCCGCATCTATGAGCTCGTCCCACATGCCGCCTTTTTCCATAAAGAATGAAACGATCAGCAATATAACGACGGCAACACTTGTTATAACAGCTTTTTTACCGTTTTTTCCTTTTCGGCTTTTCATAATTGTTCCTCTTTTCCTTGCCGTATCGGTTATTGGGATTGCTTTTTGATTTTACTGCGAATCCGGCTGAGCCCTTTATCAGACAGCCCGATGAATTTCCGATAAGATCTGTACGTCTTGCTTTTACAAGTGCTTCTTCAACCATGTCACGGTTTTTCGGATCGAAATATCTCATTAAAGCTCTCTGAAGGGCTTTATCATGAGGATTCTTGGCAACATATACTTTTTCAAGCGTATACGGATCAAGTTCTG
Source organism: uncultured Eubacteriales bacterium (assembly GCA_964613045.1). Classification (GTDB taxonomy): domain Bacteria; phylum Bacillota; class Clostridia; order Oscillospirales; family Acutalibacteraceae; genus UBA1081. The sequence goes on along the minus strand of CAZTFS010000081.1, from coordinate 6,854 downwards.
TGTAGAACATGGCAGTTGATATCGTTCCGGGAGTTGGGTAGAAGTCCTGTACCTGCTCGGGATGAAGTCCCTGATCTTTTATAAAAAGTGCAAGGTCTATGGCTTCTTTCAGCGAGCTTCCCGGGTGTGAGGACATAAGGTAAGGAACTATATATTGTTCTTTTCCTGCTGATTTGCTCAGTTCAAAATATCTTTTTGCAAATTTAACATAGGCTTCTATATGCGGTTTTCCCATTTTATCAAGCACTGCCGCAGAACAATGCTCGGGTGCGACCTTCAGCTGTCCGCTTACATGGTATTTTACAAGCTCTTTGAAGAAATCCTCGTTTTTGTCGCAGAGCATGTAGTCAAAACGTATGCCCGAACGGACAAAAACTTTTTTGACTTTAGGCAGTTCACGTACAGTTCTTAAAATATCCAAATATTCCTGCTGATCTGCCTGAAGATTGGGACAGGGCTTGGGAGCAAGGCATTTTTTACCCTTGCAAAGACCTCGTTGTTCCTGACCCTTGCATGACGGAAAACGGAAATTTGCCGTAGGACCGCCAATATCGTGTATATAGCCTTTGAAATCGGGGAGTGTTGTCAAAAGTTTTGCTTCTTTTACAATCGACTCTTTGCTTCTTGAAGTAATATATCGTCCCTGATGGAAAGCAAGCGAACAGAAATTGCACGCACCGAAGCAGCCTCTGACATGGGTTATTGAAAATTCAACTTCTGCAATTCCGGGGACACCGCCGTCTTTTTCATAAGACGGATGATAAGTACGCATGTATGGAAGCTCATAAACCTTATCAAGCTCTTCAGTTGTCAGCGGATCCATGGGCTGATTCTGCACAAGCATCATTTTGCCGTGTCGCTGTTTTAGTGCTTTTCCTCTGAAAAAGTCCTGCTCGTCCTGTTGGATTCGGCATGAAACGGCGTATTCTTTTTTTGATGCAACAACATTCTCAAAAGACGGACATTCCGCACCGCTGTAAGGAGTTTCTCTTACATCAACAAGATAGCATGTGCCTTTTATATCGTGCATATCCTTTATTTTTTCGCCTTTTGCAAGTCTTCTTGCAATCTCAACGGTCTGCTTTTCACCCATACCGAAGGAAAGAAGATCTGCTGTTGACGATACGAGAATTGAAGGATGAACGGAATCGTCCCAGTAATCATAATGGGCAAATCTGCGAAGTGATGCTTCAAGACCGCCTATTATTATAGGTATATCATTATATATTTCACGGATTTTTTTGCAGTAGACCTCCACGGCTCTGTCGGGACGTTTTCCCATTTTTCCGCCGGGAGTGTAAGCATCTGTGCTTCTTTTTTTCTTTGCAACCGTATAGTGTGCAACCATTGAGTCTATGTTTCCCGAGGATACAAAAAATCCGAGTTTTGGTCTGCCGAAGCGTTTAAAATCCTTGTCTGAACGCCAATCGGGCTGTGAAAGGAATGCAACACGAAAGCCCTCATTTTCGAGAACTCTTGTGATTATTGCAGGCCCGAAGCTGGGGTGGTCAACATAAGCATCGCCGCTGACATAAACAAAATCAACTTCGTCCCAGCCACGGCTTTCCATGTCGAATTTCGATATCGGCAAGAAATCATTCGTCATCATCTGATACCTCATCTGATTCGGGAGCTGACGGAGCCATTGCGTTCATCTCGTACCACTGAGCCTTTGTCATAAGCACTTTTCTGGGTTTACTGCCTGCATGAGGACCCACAACACCCTTTTCTTCAAGTGCATCCATTATTCTGCCGGCTTTAGCAAAGCCGAGACTCAGATGTCTCTGTAAAGAAGATATTGAAGCCTTGTCGGGATTATCGATAACAAGCTCAGCCGCCTTGAGGATGACCTCTCTGTCAGCATCGGAAACAGAGCCGCCCTCAGATTCCTTAGCACCCTTTTTCGGTGCTGCTGAAAGAGCCTGCTTATCAATTTCCTGCTGTATATCATCGCTGTAGGAGGTAGCCTCCTGAGTTTTTACAAATTCAACGACTTTTTCAATTTCCTCGTCGGAAAGGTAACAGCCCTGTACACGATGGGGCTTGCTTGTGCCAACGGGACAGAACAGCATATCACCGAGACCTAAGAGCTTTTCTGCACCCGAGGCATCAAGAATGGTTCTTGAATCCACCTGTGAGGATACGGAAAGTGCTATACGGCTGGGAATATTTGCTTTGATAAGACCTGTAATGACATCAACGGACGGTCTCTGGGTGGCGACAACGAGATGCATACCTGCGGCACGTGCCATCTGGGCAAGTCTTGTAATTGCGTTTTCAACTTCAGAAGGAGCTACAGACATAAGGTCTGACAACTCGTCGATCACAATAACGATCTGACTCATTTTCTGCAAGGTCTCGTCTGTTTCGCAGAGCTTGTTGTAGGAGCCTATATCTCTTACGCCGTTGTCTGTAAATGTTTTATATCTGTTGAGCATTTCGGTAACTGCCCAGCCCAATGCACCTGCCGCTTTTCTGGCATCGGAAACAACGGGAACGAGCAGATGGGGAATGCCGTTATAAACAGCAAATTCGACCTGTTTAGGGTCTATGAGAAGCAGCTTTACTTCGCCGGGCTTTGCGTTGTAAAGAAGACTGACTATCATCGCATTAAGACAGACGGATTTACCTGAGCCTGTAGTACCGGCGATGAGAAGATGGGGCATTTTTGCAAGATCGGCACAGACTATATTGCCTGCAATATCTTTACCCAGAGCGACATTAAGTCTGCTCTTTGTTGTGGCTTTCGTATAAATATCACTGTCAACGATCTCACGCATTGTAACGGTTGTTCTGCCTCTGTTGGGAACTTCAATACCGATAGCTGATTTGTTGGGGATCGGAGCTTCAATTCTGACACCTGCGGGAGCTGCCAGATGAAGTGCAAGATCGTCGGCAAGCCCCGTGAACTTGCTGATCTTTACACCGGGAGCAGGAGCAAGTTCATATCTTGTTACGGAAGGACCGGGAACGACATCTATTACAGTTGCTTCTACATTGAAGCTGTGGAGTGCATCAATAAGCTTGTCCGCAGTAGCTTTAAGATCAGCCTGTGATGCAGTTCTTGTATTTCTTACGGGAAGTCTCAGACAGTCAAGAGGCGGCAGCATGTAGTTATCTTCTTTTTCCTCTTCTTCCTGAGCTTCAGCTATTTCCGCAGCAACGTCAGCCGATGCGGATTCAACTTCTGATTTTGAAAGCTTCTTTTCTTCTTCAGCAGCTTGTTTTTCGGCTGCGGCAGCAAAAATATCTCTTATTTCCTGAATATCCTTATCAACTTCGGGTTCTTGAATTTCAGATACTTCAGAAGAGGTTTCGCCGTCGGTCAGAGCTTCATTTCCGGATTCTTCAACGGCAGCTTCTTCTGTCTGAGAATCGTCGGTCTGTTCTGCATTATCAGTTGTTTCCTTATCAAGAAGATCATCTTCGCTGTATACATAGAGATGACCTTTTCTCTTACGTTTTGAAGATCTGCCCTGTTCCTGTGCATTATTTTCGCTGTCATATTCATCTTCATCGGCTTCGTTTTCAGCAATGCGTTCTTTTTTTACCTTCTCTATTTTATCGCCGACTTTTTTTGCGGGTTTTTCAAGTCCTTTATAAATACGTATGAGCGTAAATCCCGTAAGGAACATGAAGGATACAAATATACATATTATAAGTATTGCAATTGCAGGTGCTTTTGACGAGCCTATGAGCATAAGTGCCTCACCGATGACAGCACCGAAAACACCCCAGCCTATTTTGCTGTGGCGGAAATAAAGCAGGTATTCGTTTGATACATCTGCAGCAAACGACAGCTCACCCTTGTGGCATATAACATACATCAGTGCACTTATAAAAAATACCAGAGCCACGCCTTGTCCTATTTTTTTTCCGATGGACTGTTCCATTTTCTCCAATGTCATCATAAGTGCAGTATAGATCAGCACGCAGGGAAGAATAAAGCCCGAATATCCGAAAAGTCCGAATATGAAACCTCTTATTCCGTGCCATACCGTGCCCTGTGATGCGGGGATCAATACGATGCTGAAAAGCACAAGTGACACAGCAAAAACTACAAGGGCAAAGGTCTGATTGCGTTTTTTTATGTACTCGGCACGGCGTATTTCTTCCTCAATACGCAGCTGTTCCATTTCCGCTTTTGTGGGACGTTTTTTCTTTGTCTGCGTCTTTGTTCCGGATTTGGATCTTGTGTTTGTATTCTTTTTTGAAGATGATTGTTTTTTCTTATCTTCAGCCATGATTGTCTCCTTGAAAAATGTATGATTCACAATGTACAATCGATTTTTAGTTAAAATTCATATTGTACATTGCAAATTGAATATTACTGATTGTTTTCAATTAATTTGTAAAGGCAATCAAGTGCATCGCTTAATGTGCCTGTTGAATCTATAAGTCCTTCAGAAACGGCGGAATCACCGTTGAGAACTGTCCCCACATCTGTTACAAGCTCACCTGTAGAATGCATAAGCTCTCTGAACCGTTCGGGACTGATTTTTGAATTTTCGCATACAAAACGCACTATTCTTTCCTGCATATTACGGAAATAGCTCAGTGTCTGGGGAACACCCAGAACGAGTCCCGTCATACGTACGGGATGTATCGTCATTGTTGCCGAAGGTGCAATGAAAGATCTGTCAGCCGAAACTGCAAGAGGTACACCTATGGAATGGCCGCCGCCGAGAACAAGGGATACTGCAGGCTTTTTCATACCTGCTATCAGCTCTGCAATGGCAAGACCGGCTTCAATATCTCCGCCTACAGTATTGAGAATTACTATAAGGCCTTCAATATCGTTGCTTTCCTCAATTGCCACCAATTGAGGAATAACATGCTCATACTTGGTTGCTTTTGTTCCTGAAGGAAGCAGATAATGTCCTTCTACTTGCCCGATGATCGTCAGACAATGTATGAAATGTCCGTTTTTGTTTATTGTAACACTGCCGTCAGCCGAAGCGGAATCGGGATCGCTTTTTGTGTCGGTATCTGAGGAACAGACATTCTCGTCCGATGAAAAAGGTGACGGAGCGGTAAAACCGTATGGATCTGTGTTTACGCCTGACATTTTGACTATCTCCTTTAAAACAATATATTATATTGTTAGCGGAGAGAGAAAAAATATTACATCAGTTTTTTATCAGTTTGCCTGCAATGCAGGATATTGCAAAGACTGTAACGTCTGCAGAAACGATTGTTGCACCTACGGGCGTGTCGAATATGATCGAAGCAAAGATGCCGCACAATGAACATATCACTGCAATTATTGCCGAACAGATCGTAACGCTCTTAAAGCTTTTGAACATCCGCATTGCGGACAGTGCAGGGAATATGATAAGTGCTGAGATAAGAAGTGCACCGACAAGATTCATTGCTATAACGATTACAATGCCTGTGATTATTGCAAGTGCAAGGTTATAGAGGTTTGAATTGGTTCCTGTTGCTGAAGCAAAATTTTCGTCAAAAGTAACTGTAAACAGCTTGTTGTAGAAAAATATGAATGCGAGAATTACCACTGCCGCAAGAATAAGACAGGTGTAAACATCACTTTTTGACAGGGTAAGTATGGAAGTTGAACCGAAAAGGGTTGTGCAGACATCGCCGCTGACATTTGCGTTCGTCGAGAATATATTCATGAGCATATATCCCAGTGCCAATGCACCAACGGAGATCATCGCAATTGCCGCATCACCTTTGATCTTTGAGTTTTGCCCCATTCTCAGCAGCAGAACAGCGGCAACGATAGTCACAGGTAATGCAAAATACATGGGAGCAACTTTCAGCACTGCCGCAACAGCCATTGCACCGAATGCAACATGGGAAAGACCGTCACCGATCATCGAATATCGTTTAAGTACAAGGCTTACACCTAAAAGAGCTGCACAAAGAGAGACTAAAATGCCTGCAACAAGTGCGTATTTTACAAAATCGTAGGAGAGATAATGATTCAGAGTTTCCAAAAAGCTCATTTCTTATCCTCCTTGTTGCTGAAAAGGCTGCATGCATCGGAAAGAAGATAATCCTCTGTTTTTCCGAAAAACAGCGGCTTTTCACTGATATGAAGAATATGTGTTGCATTTTTTACTGCCTGATTTATGTCATGAGATACCATTATGATCGTCATATTGTCGTCTTTGTTAAGACTGTTTATGATGGAATACATCTCATTTGTTACAACAGGGTCAAGACCGGCTGCGGGCTCATCAAGAATGAGCAGTTTTTCTGCTGCACACAAGGCTCTTGCAAGCAATACTCTTTGCTGCTGACCGCCGGAAAGCTCTCTGTAACAACGGTTGCGAAGCTGATAAATGCCTAATTTCCGCATGTTTTCGTCTGCCTTTTTCTTAAGCTCTTTTGTAAAAAACGGTCTTATTCCGTTTGACGAAATACAGCCTGACAGTACGATCTCCTTAACCGAAGCGGGGAAATCACGTTGAACGTCGGTCTGTTGAGGAAGATATCCCAGATTCTTTTTATCAAGACCGTCACCGAAAACTATTTTTCCCGAAAAAGGACTTTTAAGCCCGAGAAGCACCTTCATAAGTGTACTTTTTCCCGAGCCGTTTTCACCGACTATGCACAGATAGTCACCGACATTTATTCTGAAGTCAATGTCCGTTACTATTGTTTTTCCCTCGTAAGCAAGGGAAACTTTTTCGCATGATATCAAGGACATCAGCCAAGTGCCTCCGTGATAATTGATAAGTTTGATTTCATAATTGAAATATATGTGCTGCCGCTTGCCACATCATCTTTTGTGACCGACTGACAGGAGTTGAGAGTGAGTACCTCGGCACCTGTTTCTGATGAAACTGTTGAGGCTATCTTTCCGTCAGAGCCCTCAAGAACTATTA
>CAZTFS010000080.1:0-10616 GCA_964613045.1 uncultured Eubacteriales bacterium | reverse complement strand
CAAAAAATTTCAGGGTTCCTTTTTATCTCGTCGTTGTTTAATTTTCAAGGTTCAAACTTGACTTTTGTGAGGATTTTCAGACCCTCTCGTCAAGTGCTTGATTATTATATCATACCGTGACATGTTTGTCAAGCATTTTTTTAATTTTTTTCTGAATTTTTTTAGCAGAAGTTTACTCAGTCAAGGTGCTGTCTGCTCCGTTATTCAGCTTGCATATAATATCACAGTAAAACTCATTTGTCAACACTTTTTTTCGATTTTTATTATGTTTTTACACTTCAATTTTTTCGGTACAACATCTTGGTATTTTAATCTTTTATAACCACAATTTTATCGTCATTTTTACAACACAACTACAAAAAATATACCTATAATCAATCAAAGGAGGATTTAATGTGAATTTATTCAATTTCAAAATCAGCAGGGAAGTCGTAAAAAAAATATGGCGGTTGCTGACTATTTTGCTTTTAGTTTTACTAATGACTGAAATAATTGAATACAGTGAAGCGGTATTTTATTCGTCAGATAACAATAGTTTTTACCGGATATCAGAATCGGTATTGTCACAAGTAGGTTCACGAGGCAACGAAGTCAGACAAATACAGACAAAATTAAAACAATTAGGATATTACAGCGGTACGGTTGACGGTATATACGGAACAAATACAAAAAATGCAGTAATTGCATTTCAGAAAAACTGCGGTCTTACTGCAGATGGTATTGCCGGACCCAGAACATTATTATATTTAGGATTAGGATCTTCTTCATCCGGCTATTCTTCCAACGACATTTATTTACTTGCTAAAGTTATAGAAGCTGAAGCAAGGGGAGAGACTTACACAGGTCAGGTCGCTGTAGGGGCTGTTATTCTTAACAGAGTAGAACACTCATCATTTCCAGATTCTATATCCGGCGTTGTCTATCAATCAGGAGCCTTCGATTGTGTCTATGACAGTAATTGGTCGGTAGAACCCAGTTCAACCGCAAAAAAGGCAGCTCAAGATGCAATTAACGGATGGGATCCCACAGGCGGATCTATATATTATTATAACCCTGCAAAAACAACAAACCAATGGATCAGAACACGAACAGTTGTTACTGTTATAGGAAGACACTATTTTTGTGTATGACATATTATATATTATAAGTATTATATAATACCTATAATATATACATAATTGAATGTTTCACGTGAAACATAATATCACTACCCGTAAGACAGTATTTTTTCTCGAACAAAATTTTTGTATTTTAATAAAAAGTCTCACAAGGCAAGATTTTTAACGCATTATTGTGTCAAAAGTCCATATTTTAAAGAAATACTTCCTTGTGGGGTAGTCGGCGAAGTAACGGGACATTTTTTATTTGCATATAATTATATTGAATTAAACTTAGGAGATGATCTATTGAATTCAGTTAAATTTTTTTTAGGTGCAAACACACCTGACGGATTTTATTCTTTATTTAATGAATTATATAATCCATATTCAGAATGGCAAATATACATTATAAAAGGCGGTCCCGGGACAGGGAAGTCAACTATTATGAAGGAAGTAGCAAATGAAGCTGAGAAAAGAGGTTATCATGTAGAGCGTATTCCATGTTCATCGGATCCTATGAGTCTTGACGGTGTAATAATACCTGACCTGAAAATATCTGTTGCAGACGGAACATCTCCTCATACAATTGAACCTGTTTTTCCCGGTGTTTGTGAGCATATAGTCGATTTAGGTCAGTGCTGGGATAAAAATATATTGAAAACTAATATATCAAAAATCAAAATGATATCGATGACTAATTCAGCTGCACATAAAAAATGTATAAAATATATGAAAGCTGCAAAACTTATGGATAACGAATTAAAAAAATACACCGATAATTCTATAGATCATGACAAAATAAACAGGTATTCCAAACGGTTTTCCGATACATATTTCAATATTAATAATAATAAAACTACATTCACAACAAAAAACAGATTTATCAGTGCACTTACTCCAATAGGTATTACACTTATGGATGAAACTATCGGTCAATACTGCAACAAAACAATTATAATTAAAGACTCATGTAATATTTCTACTTATGTTATTGAAAAAATCATTGAAGAAGCAATTTCTAATAAAATTGATATGATAATTTGCAGATGTCCGACAGATCCTCTTAATAAAATTGAACATGTTATATTTCCCGAATTAAAAATCGGAGTTTTTACGTCAAACAGTTATCATCCTGTAAAAGGAGATAAAACTGTTTCATCTTCAAGATTTATAAATAGAAATATTGTTACAAAAAACAAAAACAGTATTGCATTTATGAAAAAAGCAAAAAATGAAATGATAAAAGAAGCTGTCGAAGCTTTAAAATCTGCAAAATCAGCTCACGATATTTTAGAAAGCTACTATATTGAGGCAATGAATTTTGAAAAAGTAAACGAAATTAAAAACAAATTAATAAGTGAAATATTTGATTAATGTTTCACGTGAAACAACAGACAGCCGGTTTTTAGCCGGCTGTCCGCTGTTTGGATGTGGGTGTGAAAGAAAAAGATATGGATATATAGAATCTATACCGCTTCGCAGGAGCTGACAGGAGAGGTTGTCATTTTCGGTATCCGTACAACGTACTCATAATAATCAGGAGTTTCGTTTTCACTGGACAGAGCGTTAATTCCTGCTTTACGCATAGTATCTACCGCATGGTTGATAGTATTTATAAATATTTTAATATCCTTGAGTTTTTTAAATTGTGGCTGAGATCTTGAGGGTTCAACAGGAGATACAAGTAAATCTATATAATTTTCAGTTTCATTCACATTCAGATCTTTTTTTATAATATAAGATAAAGCCTTAATTTGTAATTCATTATCATCAATTTTAAGCAATGCCCTTGCATGGCGTTCAGTTAATGAATTATTAATAATAATAGTCTTTACTTCTGTCGATAATCTAAGTAAACGCATTTTATTTGAAACAGCAGATTGGGATTTTCCCAGCCGTCGAGCAATTTCTTCCTGAGAAAGCTTAAAGTTCTCAGATAAACATAGGTAAGCATCAGCTTCTTCAAAAAAATTCAGATCTTTACGCTGTAAGTTCTCAATTAGTGAGTAAAAAAGACTTTCGCATTCAGTTACATTCATAATAATACACGGAACAGTTGAAAGTCCTACTTTTTTTGCGGCATAAAGTCTTCTTTCTCCTGAAATAATTTCGTAACCGCTTTTTTCTATGTATCTGACGGCCAAAGGTTGAATAATACCATTTATTCTGACAGAAGCAGCTAAAGAATCAATCTCATTATCATCCGATATATTTCTGGTACAATTTGTATTAGGTTTTATAATACTGCACGGAAGCAGAACTATTGTACCCGAACACTGATACTTATTAGCCGAGAATTTCATTTACACATCACCGAATAAAATTAATGCCCTCTGTCAATTATTTCTGATTACATCAGAATAATATCACAGAGGACATGATAAATTAAACGAATATTGTAGAGTATAAAATGATTTATTATATATATTAAAGAGGTTTTTTGGAAATCTGACTCATATTTCTGGGATACTTTGCCGAAACATGCGATATTTTTTTTGAAATAATTATATTTCTTTCGTCTCCGTTATGAATATTATAAAAAATATCATCATATAATTCTGCACCAAGCTTACCGAGAGCGGCAGTACCGAAGGTCTTTTCTTCCTGAGAAATATTTCCTTTCATAGATATAAAATATCCGCCTTTTTTAACAAGAGGAATACAGTATTCGGATAAAATTCTCAATTGAGCCACAGCCCTTGCAGTAACAAAGTCAAATTTTTCTCTGTATTCAGGCTGTCTTCCTGCATCTTCGGCTCTTGTATGTATAACTTCGGCAGTAAGTCCGAGATCATTAAGAACAAATCTGATAAAATCAAGTTTTTTATTTACGGCATCAAAAAAAGTAACATTAAGATCAGGACATGCTATAAGCAGAGGCATGCCGGGAAAGCCTGCACCTGTTCCCACATCGGCAAGCTTGCCTTTCAGTCCTTCAGGTGCAAATTTCACAACTGCAAGAGAATCAGAAAAATGTTTTATTACTATGTCATCAGGTTCGGTTATTGCAGTAAGGTTAACTTTCTCATTATAATCAACAAGGTCCTTTGCGTATGTATCAAATTTTAATATCAGGTCTTCATTAAGTTTAACACCGAATAAACCTGCAGATATCTCCAAAAGCTCCTTAGAAATGAACATCAAAATTTCTCCTGTATTTTTCTATAAAAGAATTATTTACTCATTACATCATAAATTTTAATATTATATCACGGATTTGTCAAGTTAAATTAAAAAAGTTATATTATATTTAAAAATAATATAAATAAAAGGTATTAAAATGCTTGAATTTATATTAAATCAGTGTTATAATATTTCAGAATGGTATTATAGTGCCTACAAGGCTTATATAATCAATTTTTGCAGAAAATAATATAAAAACATTAAGCATTAAAAATCCCTTTTACAGATATTCAGAGAGGAAAATTTAAAATGGAATCATTTGCAGAAGTATGGGAACAGGTTCTCGAGTACTGCAAAAGTATAATGTCCGAAACTACTTTTAAGACATGGATATATAAAATCGAAGATCCGGAATTTATCGACGGAAATGTTGTTATTACTTCACCGTCAGCATTCAGAAACACAATACTTAAAGATAAATTCAGCGGTGTGCTTAAAGAAGCTTTCGAAGCAGTTCTGGGAATAGATCTGAATATAGAATTCAGAGTCGAAGATAATACTCAACAAGAAAACACATCACAGGTCAGTGAAGAACCGGAAGAAAAAAATAACGATATCTACAGTCATTTCAGTTTTGATAACTTCATCGTAGGTTCTTCCAATAAACTGGCTCACGCCGCATCATGGCGTGTTGCCACGGCAAAAACAGGTTCAGTATACAACCCGCTTTTCATTTACGGTCATTCGGGACTGGGTAAAACTCATCTTATGATGGCTATCAGAAATGAATTACAAAAAAGAAATAAGGGCATAAATATAGTATATACAACAAGTGAAAACTTTCTGAATGAATTTATCACTTGTATGAAGAATCACGATAACAAGCCCTTCAGAGCAAAATACAGAAATGCTGATGCACTGTTTATAGATGATATTCAGTTTTTTAAAAATAAAGAAGAAACGCAGGTCGAATTTTTCCATACATTCAATGACCTTATAAACGCAGGCAGACAGATCGTTATCACCTCTGACCGTCCTCCGAAAGAGATCGAAGGTCTTGACGAACGTATAAAAACAAGATTTGAAAGCGGTCTTATAGCTGACATTCAGCCGCCCGATATTGAAACAAGAACTGCAATCATACTTACAAAAGCCGAAGAAAGCAATCTTAAGCTTTCAAAGCAGATGATAAACTATATTGCTGAAAAGATCAAGGATAATATAAGACAGATAGAAGGTACTATCAATAAGATCGCAGCAATGCAGACTCTTTACGGTATTGAACCCACCATGGGAAGCATCCAGCAGATTATCCACGATATAGAAACCGATAACAGACCTGTTTCAGCTCTGGTTGATGAAATAATTGAAAGCGTTGCAGATAAATATGATCTGAGCCGTTCAGATATTGTTTCCGAAAAGAGAAATGCCAATATTTCACTTGCAAGAAACGTTGCAATGTATGTTATAAGAGAAGTTACGGGACTTTCACTTGAAAATATCGGCAATAAATTCGGCGGTAAAAAACATTCAACCGTAAAACATTCTATCTCCACGGTTGAAGAGAAAATGATGCGTGATATGAAATTTAAAAATACCGTTTATAACATAATAAAACAGTTTAAAGTTGATTAAAAAGTTTTGAACAAGTTATTATTTTTGAACATAGAGTTTTAAACATTTTCTACATTTTTATTTAATTCTTTTAAAGAATTAAAGTTATAAACAGGAAAACAAACCTGTTTTAAACATTAAAAAAATGCCTTAACTAAAGGTAAATCAATATTTCCAACGGTTTTGCACAGTTTGAACAGCTTCTACTTCTATTACTACTGTTATAAGTAAAGTTATGTAATGTAAAGCGTTGAAAAAAACGAAACTCATTAAGAAGGGAGATGTGCGGTACTTCTCGATTGAAGAAAACCGCATTGCGACTTAAAATGAAAATAATCTGCAATACTTCCATTCTTGCGGAAGCCGCCATGAATGTACAGAAAGCTGTTATGACAAAGACTGCTATGCCCATACTTGAGGGTATACTCTTCACTACAACTGAAAACGGAGTAAAACTTACGGGTTACGACCTGGAGATCGGTATTGAAACAAATATAGAAGCTGATGTTATAGAAGAAGGCTCAGTTATACTCAATGCAAAGACTTTCTGTGACATTATAAAACATATCCCTTATGATAAAGTAATATTTGAAACAGACGAAAAACTGCAGTGTAAGATATATTGCGGTGACATTGAATATTTTATGACAGGCATAAGCCCGAAGGATTATCCCGAGCTTCCTGTTATAGTCAACGGTAAGAATATAGAAATAAGTCAGAAAGTCCTTAAGGATATGATAAAAAAGACTATATTCTCGGTAGCGGTAAATGATGTAAGAGTTATACACAAAGGTATCAAGTTTGAGATAAAACCCGGTGAAATAAGACTTGTAGCCATTGATTCTCACAGAATTGCTTTGAGAAAAGAGTTTATCAATTATAACGGTGAAGAGCTTTCGTTTGTTGTGCCTTCAAAGACTATGGGAGAAATAATGAAGCTTATTCCCGATGAAGATAAGTTTGTAAAAGTAGGTCTGGGAAGAAGACATATTCTCTTTGAGATAAACGGATACACTATAATTTCAAGACTTCTTGAAGGCGAATTCATGAAGTATGAATCTATCATTCCTCAGAATTTTAATACTGTGATAAGAACAAAGACAAGAGCATTGATAGACAGTATCGAGCGAGTTTCTCTTATTATAACAGATCGTTTTAAAGCTCCTCTTAAAATGGAATTCAGAGAGAATGAATTAAGAGTATCTACTGCAACAGCACTGGGAACTGCCAACGATAAGCTTGAAGTATCACTTGACGGTAATGATATTGAAATAGGTATTCAGTCAAGATATATTCTTGATGCATTAAGAGCAGGAGAAGAGGAAGAAGTTCTTATTAATATGGTTAATCCTCTTTCACCTGTATGTATTGTTCCTACAACGGGAGATTCATTCCTGTATCTGATACTGCCGGTAAGACTCAGCTAAACAATAATTCGGCAATTATAAATTATTGTTTACAAGGTTCGTGATAATATGAAAAAAGTTATAAAAGTCAAAGCTGTAAAGAGAGAGGAAAAGACGGTTTATATAGATCCTCCGTTTATAAAGCTTGATGCTCTGTTAAAGCTGTGTGATATAGCTCAGACAGGCGGTCATGCAAAGATACTTATACAGGACGGTCTTGTTGAAGTCAACGGTGAAGTCTGTGATCAGCGTGGACGAAAGATAAAAGCAGGTGACAGTGTCAGGTTTGAAAACGCCGTCTATATTATCGAAGAAAAATGAATGTTACCCGAATTCATGTAAATAATTTCAGAAATATCGGTGAGATAGAGCTTTATCCCGATAAGGGGATAAATATTATTTTCGGTGAAAATGCTCAGGGAAAGACTAATCTTATTGAAAGTATATGGCTGTTCAGCGGTTTCAGATCTTTCAGAGGTTCAAAAGATCATGATATGATTAAATTCGGTGAGGATTTTCTCAAAACTGACATTGATTTTTACGGCGGCGAAAGAGAACAGAATGCTAAGCTTATTATAAGCAGACAGCAAAAAAAAATACTTCTCAATTCAGTTCCGTTGACTGCTGCATCAAGACTTATCGGAAATTTTAATTGTGTAGTTTTTTCTCCCGCATATCTTTCTCTTGTAAAAGGAAATCCTTCGGAGAGAAGAAAGTTTGCAGATTCGGCTATATGTCAGATAAAGCCTTCTTATGCAAAGATAATCACAGATTACAATAAAATTCTCTGTCAGCGTAATCAGTTTCTTAAAGATCTTAAATATAATAATTCAAATTATGAGTTTCTTGAGATATGGAACACAAAACTGAGCGAAAAAGCCGCTGTCATGATAAAAGAAAGAATAAAATATCTTAAAAAACTTTCGGTTTCGGCGGCATCGATATATTCAGGCCTTTCCTGTGAAAAGGAAGAGCTTACTTTAGAATATAAAATGCGTGTTTCATCAAACAGATATGAAAAAGTCAGCGATGATGTGGATTCTGCAAGGATTCTTGAGCTTCTTAAACAAAGCGAAGGCAGTGACATTATGTACGGAAGTACAAATATAGGTGCACATCACGATGAAATTGATATTAAGATAAATAATATTTCAGCAAAAAGCTTCGGTTCTCAAGGGCAGCAAAGGTCTGCAGCTCTTGCACTTAAATTGGGTGAAGCTCAGATATTGAAAGAAATAACGGGTGAGATACCTGTTGCACTTCTTGATGATGTGATGAGTGAGCTTGACGTAAACAGACAGGATTATATTCTTAATCACATAAAAGACTGGCAGGTCTTTATAACCTGTTGTGAGCCGTCAACGGTATTAAGACTTTGCGACGGCAAAACCTTTGAGATAAAGGACGGAGGACTGGTATAATGTATCTTCATTTAGGTCAGTCAACCGTTATAACTACAAATGACCTTATCGGTATTTTTGATATGGACAATACTACTGTCATGAAATCTACAAGAGATTATCTGACCAAAGCAGAAAAAAGCGGTGAAGTTGTTAATGTATCATACGAATTACCTAAATCTTTTGTAGTATGTGCGGATAAAAAAAATAAAGAAAAAAAAGTCTATATAACTCAGATTTCACCTTCAACACTGTTGAAGCGTGCAAAATCAGGACAATTCGATTGATTTGAGCAGAAAGGATGTTTTTTTTGGACGAAGAAAAGAAAGAATTTAACGCTGCCGAATTTGAACAGAGAGACAGCGTAATGAAGGAAGAGGAAAACGCAGACCTTGAAACTATGGATACTGTTGTTACCGACGAATACGGTGCAGGTCAGATCCAGGTTCTTGAAGGTCTTGAAGCCGTCCGTAAGCGTCCCGGTATGTATATCGGTTCAACGGGTGAAAGAGGTCTTCATCATCTTGTATATGAGATCGTTGACAACTCTATCGACGAGGCTCTTGCAGGCTACTGTACACATATTGAAGCTGTAATACTTCCCGGCGATGTAATTGAAGTAAGGGATAACGGACGAGGAATTCCCGTTGATATCAACGAACAGCAGGGACTTCCCGCAGTTACCGTTGTTCTGACTGTTCTTCATGCGGGCGGTAAGTTCGGCGGCAGCGGTTACAAGGTTTCCGGCGGTCTTCACGGTGTCGGTTCTTCAGTAGTTAATGCTCTTTCAGAATGGCTTGAAGTTGAAGTTTCAAGAAACGGCAATGTTTATAAGCAGAGATTTGAGAGAGGAAATATCGTCTCAGATCTTGAAATAATCGGAAAAAGTGAGGAAACAGGTACACTTATACGTTTTAAGCCGGATCCTCAGATTTTTACAGATACAACTGTATTTAATTTTGAGACACTTCAGAGAAGACTTCGTGAAAGTGCGTTCCTTAACGCAGGACTTTCAATCACACTTTCCGATTACCGTGATGATGAAAATCCCGTCGATGAGGTTTATTGTTATCACGGCGGTCTGTCAAGCTTTGTAACTTTTGAAACCGAATCAAGAGGACTTACTGCAATTCATGAAAAGCCCATGCATTTTTCAACAGTTATAGGGGACAAGTACGCGGAAGTTGCGATGCTTTACAATGACGGTTACAACGAAACGATACTTTCATTTGCAAATAACGTCAGAACTATTGACGGCGGTACTCATGAAGAGGGCTTCAAGCGTGCTCTTACAAGAGTATTCAACGATTACGGCAGAAAATACGGTCTTTTGAAAGAGGCAGACAAAAATCTTTCCGGTGATGATGTCCGTGAAGGTATTTGCTGTGTTATCAGCGTAAAACTGACAGAAGCTCAGTTTGAAGGTCAGACAAAGGGTAAGCTGGGCAATACTGAAATGACTCCTATTGTTTCTCAGCTTATTTATGATAAGGTTATGACCTATTTTGAGGAAAACCCCTCTGTTGCAAAACTTATTTTCAATAAATCTCTTGATGCTTCAAGAGCAAGAGAAGCTGCGAGAAAAGCAAGAGAAAACGCAAGAAGAAAAACTGCTCTCGGCGGCAATTCCTTGCCCGGAAAGCTTGCTGACTGTATCGACAAAAATCCCGAAAACACTGAGATCTACATTGTAGAGGGTGACTCTGCGGGCGGCTCGGCTAAGGGCGGTCGTGACAGAAATATTCAGGCTATTCTTCCTCTTTGGGGTAAGATGCTCAACGTTGAGAAGGCAAGACTTGATAAAGTTATCGGTAACGATAAGCTCTCTCCCGTTGTAACTGCACTCGGTGCGGGTATTGATGAAGATTTTGATATAAATAAGCTCCGTTATCATAAGATCGTTATCATGGCCGATGCCGACGTTGACGGTGCTCATATCAGAACACTTCTTCTTACATTCTTCTTCAGATATA
>CAZTFS010000079.1:0-10817 GCA_964613045.1 uncultured Eubacteriales bacterium | reverse complement strand
AGTAAACTTCTGTATCGAATACCATAACGTTTACGTCTCTGCCCATAGCAAGAACATGGTCAAGACCGCCGAAGCCGATATCGTAAGCCCAGCCGTCACCACCGAAGATCCATACTGACTTCTTGGCAAGGAATTCCTTGTTCTTGAGAACTGATGCACACTTGTCGCAACCTGCTGCTGCACCTGCTTCGAGAACTGCAACGAGTTCCTTTGTAGCTGCTGCGTTAGCCTTGCCGTCGTTCTTTGTAGCAAGATATTTTTCTGCTGCTGCCTTGAACTCTGCGGGAGCATTTTCGTCTGCTGCCATAGCTTCAACTTCTGCCATGAGGCTCTCACGGACAGCTTCCTGACCAAGGTACATACCGTAACCGTGCTCAGCATTGTCTTCAAAGAGTGAGTTTGCCCATGCAGGACCGTGACCCTTAGCATCTACTGTATAGGGTGATGTTGCTGCAGGACCGCCCCAGATTGATGAACAGCCTGTTGCATTTGAAATGTACATTCTGTCACCGAAGAGCTGAGTGATAAGTCTTGCGTAAGCTGTCTCGGCACAACCTGCACATGAGCCTGAGAACTCAAGAAGAGGCTTTTTGTACTGAGAAGCAATAACATTAACTGCAGAAGAAACTTCTTCTTTCTCGGTAACGTTAGCAACACAGTAATCAAATACGGGCTGCATATCGTCCTGAGTTTCTCTTGCAACCATCTTGAGTGAGTTTGTGGGACATACGCCGATACAAACGCCGCAACCCATACAATCCATGGGAGATACTGCAAGAGTATATTTGTATTCTGTCTTGGGAATAGCTTTGGGAGAAACCTTGAGGTTTGCGGGAGCTGCTGCAACTTCTTCGTCTGACATAGCGAAGGGACGGATTGTAGCATGAGGACAAACGAATGAACACTTGTTACACTTTGCACATGTCTCTGCGTTCCACTCGGGAACCATAACAGCAACGCCACGCTTCTCGAATGCTGATGCACCCTGCTCAAATGTACCGTCTGCATGGTCAACGAATGTTGAAACGGGGATTGAGTCACCGTCCATTCTGCCTACGGGATTCATGATATTGTTAACCATCTTAACGAGCTTTGAATCGCCTGCAACTGTAACTGCATTGTCATCTGCTGCATTTGCCCAATCAGCGGGAACGTCAATCTTAACATAAGCAGAAGCACCCATGTCGATTGCCTTTTCGTTCATTTCAACGATCTCTTTACCCTTCTTCATGAACTTCTGAGCTTTTTCCTTCATGTAGCCGATAGCTTCCTCTGCAGGAAGAACCTTTGCAAGTGAGAAGAAAGCAGACTGAAGAACTGTATTTGTACGCTTGCCGAGACCGATCTGAGCAGCGATGTCGATAGCATTAACTGTGTAAAGCTGAATGTTGTTTTCTGCGATGTAACGCTTTGAAGCAGCATCAAGCTTTTCAGCAAGCTCTTCAGGAGTCCACTGACAGTTGATGAGATATACACCGCCGGGCTTAACATCCTGAACCATCTTGAAGCCTTTTTCTACGTATGAGGGGTTGTGACATGCTACGAAGTCAGCCTTATTGATGTAGTAGGGGCTCTTGATGGGCTGGTCACCGAAACGAAGGTGAGAAATTGTGATACCGCCTGTCTTCTTTGAGTCATACTGGAAGTATGCCTGAACATATTTATCTGTATGATCACCAATGATCTTGATTGAGTCTTTGTTTGCACCAACAGTACCGTCACCGCCGAGACCCCAGAACTTGCACTCGATTGTGCCTGCTGCTGCAGTGTTGGGTGCGGGCTTCTCTTCAAGAGAAAGCATTGTAACGTCGTCTGTGATACCGAGTGTGAACTGAGCCTTGGGAGCATCCTTAGCGAGTTCTTCAAATACAGCGAATACGCTTGAGGGAGGTGTATCCTTTGAACCCAGACCGTATCTGCCGCCGACAACTGTCTTTACGATACCCTTTGATGCAAGAGCTGTAACAACGTCCATGTAGAGGGGTTCACCGATAGCACCGGGTTCCTTTGTTCTGTCAAGAACAGCAATCTTTGTTGCTGTTGCGGGGATAGCTTCGATGAGCTTTTCTGTTGAGAAAGGTCTGTAAAGTCTTACTTTGACAAGACCGACCTTTTCGCCCTGAGCTGTAAGGTAATCAATAACTTCTTCTGCTACGTCACAGATCGAACCCATTGCAATGATAACTCTTTCTGCATCGGGTGCACCGTAGTAGTTGAAGAGTTTGTAATCTGTTCCAAGCTTTGCGTTAACCTTGTCCATGTATTCTTCTACGATTGCGGGCATTGCATCGTAGTATCGGTTACAAGCTTCACGGTGCTGGAAGAAGATGTCGCCGTTTTCGTGTGAACCACGCATTACGGGTCTTTCGGGGTTAAGTGCTCTCTTACGGAATGCATCAACAGCATCCATATCGCACATTTCCTTCAGGTCATCAAAATCCCAAACTTCGATCTTCTGAAGTTCGTGAGATGTTCTGAAACCGTCGAAGAAGTTGATGAAAGGAACTCTGCCCTTGATTGATGCAAGGTGAGCAACAGCACCAAGGTCCATAACTTCCTGAGTGTTTGTTTCTGCGAGCATTGCAAAGCCTGTCTGACGGCAAGCATAAACGTCTGAATGATCGCCGAAGATGTTAAGAGCATGAGATGCTACGCAACGGGCTGATACGTGGAATACACAGGGAAGAAGTTCACCTGCGATCTTGTACATGTTGGGGATCATAAGAAGAAGACCCTGAGAAGCTGTGTAGGTTGTGGTAAGAGCACCGGCATTAAGTGAGCCGTGAACCGTACCTGCTGCACCTGCTTCGGATTCCATTTCGGAAACCTTGACTGTTGTGCCGAAAATGTTCTTCAAACCCTGAGCAGACCACTGATCAACGTAGTCAGCCATGGGGCTGGAAGGTGTGATGGGGTAGATACCCGCTACTTCGGTAAACGCATAGGATACGTGAGCCGCAGCGTTGTTACCGTCCATAGTTTTCATTTTTCTTGCCATGGATATATTTCCTCCTTGAATTATATACTAAGGTAATTCACCACATAACATAATAACACTTAAAACGCCAAAAGTAAAGCACTAATTAATACAAATTCGAGTATTTTTTCATTTTTTAACATAATAACAACTCACAAGAAGGGATTTTTTTGCAAAACAATAAGGAGCAAACTCTTTTTTGAGTCTGCTCCTCTTTTAAATCATTAGTAATAACGAATTTTAAGATGCGAATTTATCAATGAACAATTTACAATGTACAATGATTTACAAAAAAACCGCCTGCATCGCTACATCCGCACGATTGTAAATTGTACATTGTTAATCGGTTCGACAAACTATTGTTTATTAAGTAAAGCTAAGCCCAAAACTGACAGACAGGGCATGATTTATCTTTGACATTTCTGCTTCGTCAAGACTGCCCATTCTCTCCCTCAATCTTGTTTTATCAAGCGTTCTGACCTGTTCTAAAAGAACTATGGAATCCTTCGCAAGTCCGCATTCGTCCGCATGTACACTTATATGTGTCGGCAAGCTTGTTTTGAACTTTCTGCTGGTTATTGCGGCGGCGATAACTGTCGGGCTGTGCTTATTTCCCACATCATTCTGCACGATAAGCACGGGTCTTATTCCGCCCTGCTCACTGCCTACAACAGGACTCAGATCGGCATAAAATATATCTCCTCTTTTGATATTCATTTTACTTCCTCCGTTGTAATATTGCCGGCAGTAATATTTTTGCCTTATAAAACGAAGGATATACAAATAATTAAAAATTTTGATTTTTGTTTATCCGATGTAAATTGTTAACCAATCTCGTCGGTGTTGCCGCAAGCTCACCGTCTGTTTCTGCAACAAGATCCCCTGCCGCACCGTGAAGATAAGCCGATGTACAAGCGGCACTGTAGATATCCGCAGTCTGCGGAACAAGTCCTGCTATCATTCCCGTCAGAACGTCGCCGCTGCCCCCTCTTGCCATTGAGGGATTACCTGTCGCATTGATACACACTCTGCCGTCCTTATCCGCAATTACGGTATTTGCTCCCTTAAGCAAAACTGTGACACCGTATTTTTTTGCAAAATCAGCGGCGGTTTTCATTCTGTCACTTTCGATCTCCTTGACGGACATTTTCAAAAGTCTTGACATCTCACCGGGGTGAGGGGTGACGAGTATATCACACTCGGCATTTTTGAGAATATCAACATTATTTGCAATGCAGTTGAGTGCATCAGCATCAAGGATAACGGGACATTTTGCATTGGTGATCACAAATTCAACCAACTGCTTTGCATCGTGCTCAACACCCAATCCGCAACCTGCCGCAATAACAGATGCTTCCTGCATTTTTGCATACAATTCTTTGCAGGCAAGAGATGAGATTCCCCCGTCTTCGGTACTTTTCAGAGGCAGAAGCACAGGCTCATTCATTTTAGGTGTAACAGCAGAATAAATGCAATCGGGAAAAGCTGCGATCACGATCCCTGCACCCATTTCAACTGCCGCCTGATTACAGAGATACACACAGCCTGTCATATTTATACTTCCGCAGACAGTCAGAGCTTTTCCGTAAGTACCTTTATGGTCGTTATATTTTCTTTTTCTTATGTTTCCGACAGCTTCTTCTTTTGTCAGCACTTCGTAATTCTCTGCAAAAGCTTCTGTACAATCTTCACCCACACCGATGTCTATAACAGTCGTTTTTCCGCAAAGAATTGCAGTCGGTTTAAGCACATGAACAGGCTTGTATGTTATCATTGACAGAGTTTCGTCAGCATGAAAATATTCCTGACCGTCATACTTGCCGGCGGCAGCAAGTCCCGAGGGAATGTCGATTGCAAATTTATATGCATATTCATTTCCGTTGGATTTTTTTACCACTTCGGCAGCCTCGCCCTCAAGCTCACCCTTAAAGCCGATACCGAAGATCGAATCAACAATGACATCGGAAGTTTTAATATGATAAAGTGCAGTTTCTTTCTCTTGTGTCATATCCGTAACCACAACAGGGTACTTTATCATACCATTATACATTTCAAGGCACAATTCATCCCTGATCTGACCGTGAACGAGTACGACAAATATCTTTCTGAAGCCTTTTTGCCACAGTCTGCCCGCAATAACGAGTCCGTCACCGCCGTTTTTACCCTTTCCGCAAAGAATAACGACTTTCGCCGCCTTATCACACTTTGCTATAACATCACCGCAGCCGTAACCTGCTCTTTCCATCATTGTATAGTAAGAAAGACCCTTTGCGTTAGCAATTTCTTCTGCTTTTTTCATATTTTCAGCTGTAAGAACACGCATTTATAACACTTCCTTTGTTGGTTGAATGGCAAATCAGAATTTATCAATGAACAATTTACAATTTACAATGTACAATGATTTACAAAAAAACCGCCTGCATCGCTACAACTGCATAATTGTAAATTGTACATTGTACATTGTTAATTGGTCCGACAAATTATTATTTACTCCATTGTATCACAGATATGTTTGAAAGAAAATAAAAATATTTAAAATTGTGTTGTAATTTTTGATTACATGATGTATAATACATAATGTATCAGTATTTGTGCCGATTTCTTCGGCATAACCGAAAGAGGTGACCTTTATGACAGATAAAACTATTCAGTTCAAATTACAGGGTGACAGGGATTCGCAAATAAAAGCAATGCTCGCTCAGGTTTACGATGCCCTTGAGGAAAAAGGATATAATCCCGTAAGTCAGATAGTCGGCTATCTTATTTCAGAAGATCCTGCTTACATCACAACCTATAATAACGCAAGAAGTACGATTATGAAGATCGACCGTTATGAGCTTCTGCAGTCACTCATCAAGGATTACCTCGGCGTGAATGACGATAATAAGGAAGGATGAATCTAAATGGCAGCAAAGAAGGAACAGAAGTTCCTGACCTATAAAGGCAGACCCCTTGTACGCTGTGGCAAAACACTTTACTACGGCAACATGAGTGATCCGTTTGTAATCATGATGCAGATCAACTCAACAAAAAAAG
Organism: uncultured Eubacteriales bacterium; assembly: GCA_964613045.1. GTDB lineage: Bacteria > Bacillota > Clostridia > Oscillospirales > Acutalibacteraceae > UBA1081. Next base: position 4,804 of record CAZTFS010000079.1, on the reverse strand, counting down.
TCGGCGAGCTTGACGTCGCAAACAGAGTATCTGTAATGCTTCTGAACACTGATCCCGATGTACGGCCCAGAGATAAAATTGTCAAAAAAAGTGACAAGCAGGGGCTTTATCAGGCAATGGATATCGCATCCATCTGGCTTGAAAGAGCACTTTCACAGTAAAAGAGCTTCGACTACCTTGAGGCACACTCCGTAAGGAAGTGTGCCTCAATTATATTTGCCTGACGGCGAGTGATATTGCCTCTTGGCAAAAATATCACTGTAAATGATAGTTTGAAATATCACTTTTTCACACCGAAAAAGAAATATTATTTTCGACAAAAAGAAGAGTTTTGTTTCGTTTCAGTTCATATTGCCCCCTTAGACTGTATAATGCTTACTATATACTTAGGGGGAATCATTTTGAACGAAGTAAAAAAGCCGAAAAAACCGTTGATTTTTTATTACGGAATCGCTTTAGCGGTAATTCTTCTGTTTAACCTTGTGGCGTTGCCGTTATTTGCAGAGTATCAGATCAAGGAAGTTGATTACGGTACTTTTATGACAATGATTGAGGAAGAAAATATCGGCAAAGTTGAGATCCAGAGTAACAGAATCGTCTTCACCGATAAAACTGAGAGTAATTATTATAAAACAGGTATTGTGCCGGACACAGATCTGAACAAAAGACTTTACGAAGCGGGAGCTGTATTCTCAAGTGAGATAATTGAAGAAGCTTCTCCGATAGCAAGCTTTCTGATCAGCTGGATTCTGCCTATGGCAGCCTTTTTCGCAATAGGTCAGCTTCTGTCAAAGCAACTGATGAAAAAAGCCGGCGGCGGAAAAAATTCCATGATGTTCGACATGGGCAAATCCAACGCCAAGGTTTATGTAAAATCTTCAAACGGAATCAAATTCGATGATGTTGCAGGTGAAGATGAAGCCAAAGAAAATCTGACTGAAATAGTTGATTATCTGCATAATCCGCAAAAATACTCCGAGATAGGTGCATCAATGCCTAAGGGTATCCTTCTCGTAGGCCCGCCCGGAACAGGCAAAACGATGCTTGCAAAGGCAGTTGCCGGTGAGGCAAATGTGCCCTTCTTTTCAATATCGGGTTCCGAGTTCGTTGAAATGTTTGTAGGTATGGGTGCTTCAAAGGTCAGAGATCTTTTTAAGCAGGCAAAGGAAAAAGCCCCCTGTATCGTATTTATTGACGAGATCGATGCTATCGGTCAGAAGCGTGACGGCAGAATAGGCGGTAATGACGAGCGAGAGCAGACACTCAATCAGCTTCTTACCGAAATGGACGGCTTTGAGGGCAACAGCGGTGTTATCATCCTTGCTGCTACAAACCGTCCCGAAACCCTTGATCCTGCACTTACACGTCCCGGCAGATTTGACCGCCGTGTGCCTGTTGAATTACCTGACCTTAAAGGCAGAGAGGAAATTCTCAAGGTTCATGCAAAGAAGATAAAAGTCGCTCCCGATGCGGATTTCTCACATATTGCCCGTATGGCTTCGGGTGCTTCGGGTGCCGAGCTTGCAAATATTGTAAATGAGGCTGCATTGCGAGCAGTCCGTGCAGGCAGAAAATCTGCAACTCAAGCCGATCTTGAAGAAAGCATAGAGGTCGTTATCGCAGGCTATCAGAAAAAGAACGCAATTCTTACCGACAGAGAGAAGATGATCGTTTCCTACCACGAGATCGGACATGCCCTCGTAGCGGCAAAGCAGACAAATTCTGCACCTGTTCAGAAGATCACTATTGTCCCCCGTACCTCGGGTGCATTGGGTTACACGATGCAGGTTGACGAAGGAAACCATTATCTGATGAGCAAGGAAGAGATCGAAAATAAAATTGCAACCTACACAGGCGGCCGTGTTGCGGAAGAAGTTGCGGTAGGCTCGATAACAACAGGTGCTTCAAATGATATTGAGCAGGCAACAAAGCTTGCCCGTGCGATGATAGCCCGTTACGGCATGAGCGAAGAATTCGGCATGGTAGCTCTTGAAACGGTAACAAATCAGTATCTGGGCGGTGACGCTTCCCTTGCCTGTTCTGCCGAAACACAAACAGAGATAGACCGTCAGGTCGTTGCTCTTGTTAAAAAGCAATACGAAAAAGCAAAACAGATCATCACGGAAAACAAAGCAAAGCTTGACGAGCTTTCACAGTATCTTTATGAAAATGAAACAATCACCGGCGATGAATTTATGAATATCCTGAATTCATAAAATGGAGAACATAGGGATGAAAACTATTAAACTTAAAGATTTTTTTACAGTTCCCAATATTCTAACTTATTTGCGCCTTGCATTGATTCCCTTGATTATATGGGCATACTGTTCGTTACAACACGGTATACTAACAGCAGTTTTCGTTGCTGTTTCGGCGTTAACAGATGTACTTGACGGCAAAATTGCTCGCCGTTATAATCAAGTAACGGATATAGGAAAGGCACTTGACCCTGTTGCAGATAAATTAACTCAGGCAGCGATGATGTATTGCTTGCTTACAAAATATAAGCTTATGTTACCTGCTTTTATAATATTGATCGTGAAAGAAATTTTCATGGTTATAACAGCACTTTGGGAAACAAAAGCAACAAAACAGGTAAATGGTGCATTGTGGTACGGTAAGGCTTGCACAGTGTTCTTATATACAGTAATGCTTGTACTGCTGTTCTTTCCGAATATACCTTTAACAATTGCAAATGTACTGATCATCCTTTGTTCAGCAGCGATGATTGTTTCAACAATTCTTTACGGAATCCACAGATTTAAACGAATTTTTGCTGCATCAAAATAAAAAACACATACAATAAAAGCTCCCGTTCCTGACGGGAGCTTTTATTTGGAGCTGGTGGCGTGACTCGAACACGTGACCTGCGCATTACGAATGCGCTGCTCTACCAACTGAGCTACACCAGCAAATTCGATTGACTGAATAATTATAATTGATTTCGTTTCATTTTTCAAGTCTTTTGTTGTATTTATTTTATTTTTTATTGCAACCGACGATTCAAACATATATAATAAATAACAGGTGATAAAATGAAAAGAAATAAGCTTACAGCAATCAGATGCATACTTATTATCCTTACTCTTATGATGTGTACACTGATATTTTCTCTGTCTGCCGACACTGCAGATGAATCAAGTGCAAAAAGCGATCCCATAGCAGATTCACTGATGATCGGCATTCTTGAAAACTTTAAGCTGACCGACGAACAGATCGCAACTATCTCAAACACAGCAATCAGTTTTATCAGAAAAACTGCCCACTTTACAGAATACGCACTTTTAGGATCTCTTTTGTCCGCTGTCTGTACATCTTTTTACAAAAGCAAGGCATTTACCCTGATAATTTCGCAGTTTTGCGGTACATTATATGCAGTATCCGACGAGATACATCAGTATTTTGTCCCCGGAAGAAGCTGTCAGCTAAAAGATATGCTTATTGACAGTTGCGGGGTTCTGTTCGGAATATTATTCTTATTTCTTGTTATATATCTGTACTTTAAGATACGAAAAGTAAAACCAACGGCAGTGTAGTCCGTTGGTTTTTTGATATTATTGATTTATTACTGTCAGATATCCGCCGTCAAAGGTGAATTCATGCTGTTCAGTCTCTTGACTTTTTACAGGATAATCAGTTGAGATTATCTGCGCACCGCAATCAAGAGCTTTTTCATATTTTGATTCGCTGTAAGTCGGGTAGCTGTCGGCTCTGACTCTTACGATGAGATTGCATCTGTCAATAGATTCTTCCTTATGTTTCAATGCATCAGACGGAGAATTATCAATAATAAAAGACGCATAAGATGCATTTCTGTCAGCATATCTGAGCATGGGGAACATTGCCTGCGATCTGATAGTTTTATCCTGATTTATATAGCTGTCAGTGACTGCTGTATCATGCAAAAGAACAATAACTTTGCCCATTGTTTCACCCAAAGGAAGCCAACCGTCAGCCTCACGCATTGCTTTGAAGTTTTCGTAATCACCCATCATATCAGCAGGAGTCAAAAGAGTTTCACCTAAAACATCTCTGATAAGAACATCAAACTCATTTGCATATTTAAGACTGAAATTTTTCATTCCGTTAACGGGAAGCACACCTTGCTTCGGCTCAATTATTATCGTTACGGGAAGATGGTTAGGATTTGCATCAGACCACATTTTTATCTCTGTAAGAGCCGTTTCAAAATCATAGCAATTTGAGGTAGTATCAAGCAGTGGTGAATGACTTACAACAAAACTTGTCTCACCGTCTGCAACAACAGTTTCAATGTCCAGCTCAAGGCTTCTTATTCCCAGCTGAAGCTGAGAAGTCAAAGATTCCATGTTGAATGATGTCAGACTGCCGTCAACAATACCAAACGTAAGATCGCTGAGTGCAGTATAAAATGCTTTGTATTCATCGGTAGACTCAAGCTGATAGCTGTTATGAGTACCTATAAAAGCAACCTCATTATACTTAACCCCGTCAGCGATCGCCTGTTCAATATCGTAACCTGCGATTATACTTTCATCACAGGGCGTATAATCAGTATAATATTCATTGACGAGCTGATCCATGTGTTCATTCTGCCGTACGTAATTTTCTTCTATTACAAAATCATTAACGCTCATAGCCGAAAACAAAAGAGAAAGAATAACCGAAATTGCCGCAAATGCTTTCGTTATTTTACTTTGTAACAAAACCATTTTATCACCTTCATCAAACAAAAATATAACATGTTTTTAACATTAATATTTTCTGTTGTCAATTCTGATTCAGAGTATAAACATCTGCAACTTCGCAGATAGATATATATGCT
>CAZTFS010000078.1:0-11053 GCA_964613045.1 uncultured Eubacteriales bacterium | reverse complement strand
GTATCCTATTATGATTATTATCAGCCGGAAGCTTATATACCTACGACTGATACTTACATTGAAAAGGATTCTGCTGTCAATGACGAAATTGACCGACTCAGACATTCTGCTACATCGGCTCTTTCCGAGCGAAGAGACGTTATTATTGTGGCAAGTGTTTCCTGTATATATTCGCTCGGTGACCCTATTGATTACAAAAGCATGGTTATTTCACTAAGACAGGGCATGGAAAAAAGCCGTGATGATCTTATTGAAAAGCTTGTAGAATTGCAGTATGAACGAAATGATATAAATTTTATCAGAAATAAATTCCGTGTAAGAGGCGACGTTGTTGAGATATTTCCTGTTTATACATCAGAATTTGCCATCAGAGTGGAATTTTTCGGAGATGAAATAGACAGAATAAGTGAATTTAATCCCGTAACAGGCAATGTTAACAATGTTGTTTCTCATGTGGCAATTTATCCTGCATCTCATTACGTTGTATCTAAAGACAAAATGGAACATGCTATCAATGAGATTTATTTTGAAATGACTGAACAGGTAAAGATGTTTGAAGCTCAGGGAAAGCTTCTTGAAGCTCAGAGAATCAAGCAACGTACCGAATATGATATTGAGATGCTTCGTGAAACGGGTTTTTGCAAGGGGATAGAGAACTATTCTGCAATTATGTCAGGACGTGAAAGCGGTACGCCGCCGTATACTTTGATTGATTATTTCCCTGACGATTTTATATTGTTTATTGATGAATCACATGTAACTCTTCCTCAGGTAAGAGCTATGTACGGCGGTGACAGATCAAGAAAAGATACTCTTATCAATTTCGGTTTTCGTCTGCCGTCGGCTTATGACAACAGACCCCTTACTTTTGATGAATTTTACGGAAAAATCGGGCAGAAAATATTTGTAAGTGCAACACCCGGTGATTTTGAAATGTCAAAAAGCGATAATGTGGCTGAACAGGTTATAAGACCTACCGGACTTCTTGATCCTGAAATATCCGTTCGACCTGTAGACGGACAGATCGAAGATCTGATTTCGGAGATAAATGTCAGAGTTGAAAAGAAAGAAAGAGTACTTGTAACTACGCTTACAAAGAAAATGGCTGAAAATCTGACAGATTATCTTACCGATTACGGAATTAAAGTCAGATATATGCATTATGATATTGATACCATTGAACGAATGGAAATTATCCGAGATCTCAGACTGGGTGAATACGATGTTCTTGTCGGTATAAATCTTTTGCGTGAAGGTCTCGATATTCCCGAAGTCTCTCTCGTGGCGATACTTGATGCGGATAAAGAAGGTTTTTTGCGTTCGGAACGCTCATTGATACAGACAATAGGCAGAGCCGCAAGAAATTCTGAAGGCACTGTCATCATGTATGCGGATGCTGTAACTCCGTCTATGGAGGGAGCTATCCGTGAGACACTTCGCAGACGTGAAAAACAGATAGCATATAACACCGAACACGGTATAATACCTAAAACTATAGTAAAACCAGTTCATGACATAATCGAGATAAGCTCAAAATCTGAAGTTGACGGAAAAACAGTCAGAAAACTCTCTAAGAAAGAGAAACTTCAGCTTATCGAAAAGCTTACAAAAGAAATGAAGGCTGCTGCAAAAATACTTGAATTTGAGCATGCTGCTTATCTCAGAGATAAAATTGAGAAACTTAAACAGGAGATATAAATGGCTCAGAAAAATATTGTGGTAAAAGGTGCTCGTGAGCACAATCTTAAAAATATTGATATTGAGATTCCGAGAAATAAACTTGTTGTTTTTACCGGACTTTCGGGCTCAGGTAAATCTTCGCTGGCTTTTGATACGATCTATGCCGAGGGTCAGCGTCGATATGTTGAGTCATTGTCGTCCTACGCCAGAATGTTTCTCGGACAAATGGATAAGCCCAATGTTGACAGTATAGACGGTCTGTCTCCGGCAATATCTATAGATCAGAAGACAACATCAAAGAATCCTCGCTCGACAGTCGGAACGGTAACTGAGATATATGATTATCTCCGCCTTCTTTATGCGAGGATCGGAGTTCCGCATTGTCCTGTTTGCGGAAAGGAAATCAAGCAACAGACAGTGGATCAGATAGTTGATAAGGTTCTTGATATGGAGGAGGGAACAAGAATACAGGTTCTCGCCCCTATTATTAAAGCTAAAAAGGGAACTCATGTAAAAGAGCTTGAGGCGGCAAGAAAATCGGGCTATGTAAGAGCACGGATAGACGGCAATATTTATGATCTGTCTGAGGATATCAAGCTTGAGAAAAATATTAAACACACAATTGAAATAATTGTTGACAGACTTGTTGTTAAAGAATCCATAAGAAGCCGTCTTGCAGATGCTGTTGAACTTGCATCAAAATTAGCTCAGGGCACTGTTCTTGTTGCCGTACCTGATGGTGAGGAGACTTTGTTTTCGCAGAATTATGCATGTCCCGATCACGGTATAAGTATTGATGAGCTTTCGCCGAGAATGTTTTCATTCAATAACCCATTCGGTGCGTGTCCGACATGTACAGGCTTGAGCTTTTTTATGCATGTTGACCCGCTTCTTGTAATACCTGACAGAAAGAAATCAATAAGAGAAGGTGCCATAAAAGCATCCGGATGGTCAAAAGCTGATTATTCTTCTATTGCCAAGATGTATTTTGATGCATTGGCGGAGAAATATAATTTTTCTCTTGATGAACCTGTTGAGAATTTCTCAAAGGAAGCTCTTGATGCGATCTTATACGGAACAAAGGGTGAAAAACTGACAATGCACCGTGCTACGGCTTACGGAAGCGGTAATTATAACGCAGAATTTGAAGGTATTATCAATAATCTCGAAAGGCGTTATAAAGAAACTGCATCCGAGTGGGCACGAAGTGAGATAGAGCAGGTAATGACTGCGTGTGAATGCCCAGATTGTAAGGGTGCAAGATTAAAAAAGGAGGTTCTTGCTGTTACTGTCGGAGGAATTAATATTAATGAATTTGTAAACATGTCTGTTAAGCAGGAAATGCAATTTATTAATGATCTGGCATTGTCTGACAGAGATATGATGATAGCTGATCAGATACTCAAGGAGATAAAGAGCAGACTGAATTTTCTTTGCAGTGTAGGACTTGATTATCTTACCTTGTCAAGATCTGCAAGTACATTATCAGGCGGCGAGAGCCAGCGGATACGCCTTGCAACTCAGATAGGTTCGTCTCTCATGGGTGTTCTCTATATTCTCGATGAGCCGAGTATCGGACTGCATCAACGGGATAATGATAAACTGCTTGCAACTCTTAAAAATCTTAGGGATATGGGAAATACACTTATCGTTGTTGAACACGATGAGGATACAATGTATGCCGCCGACTATATTGTTGATATCGGTCCCGGAGCAGGTATTCACGGTGGTGAAGTAGTGTGTACGGGCGATGTTGAAAAAATCAAAAAATGCAAAAACTCAGTTACGGGGCAATATCTGAACGGTAACAGAAAAATACCTGTGCCGGAAAAACGAAGAAAAGGTAGCGGACATTCTTTGACTGTGATCGGTGCAGCTGAAAACAATCTGAAAAAGATTGATGTTGAAATCCCGTTGGGTAAGTTTGTCTGTATAACGGGTGTTTCTGGCTCGGGTAAATCTTCTCTTGTTAATGAGATACTTTATAAAAAATTAGCTGCAGAACTGAATGGTGCAAAAAAATTTGCAGGTAAACATATTGATGTCAAAGGCATTGAATATCTTGATAAAGTAATTAATATAGATCAGTCGCCCATAGGCAGAACACCAAGATCTAATCCTGCAACCTATACGGGTGTTTTTTCAGATATACGTGATCTCTATGCTCAGACTCAGGATGCGAAGATAAAAGGATATACCCCCGGCAGATTCTCATTCAATGTTTCCGGCGGAAGATGCGAAGCATGTCAGGGCGACGGTATCGTTAAAATTGAAATGCATTTTTTGTCTGACGTTTATGTACCCTGTGAGGTCTGTAAGGGTGCAAGATATAACAGGGAGACTCTTGAAGTAAGATATAAAGGTAAGAGCATATATGATGTTCTTGAAATGACGGTAGAAGAGGGCTTGCAATTCTTCGATGCTCAACCTAAAATCAAAAGGAAATTGCAGACACTCTTTGATGTGGGGCTCGGTTATGTAAAGATAGGTCAGCCTGCAACAACATTATCGGGCGGTGAGGCTCAGCGTGTTAAGCTCGCAACAGAGCTGTCAAGGCGTCCTACAGGCAAGACTGTATATATTCTTGATGAGCCGACAACAGGCTTGCATACTGCGGATGTACACAGGCTTGTTGATATTATTCATAAGCTTGTTGACTCAGGTAATTCCGTTATCGTTATTGAACATAATCTTGATGTTATCAAGTGTGCCGATCATATAATTGATTTAGGTCCCGAAGGCGGCGATGGCGGCGGAACGGTGGTTGCACAGGGAACACCTGAAGAAATAGTTAACGTTGAACTGAGTTACACGGGAAAATATCTGAAAAAATATATATTGTAAGGGTGAATGAATATGAAAAAAATTGTTTGTATATTATCGGTTCTGATGTGTTTTGTTCTTTTACTTTGTGCATGTTCCGATAACAGTCCCGATGCTGATTTAAATACGGAGACAGAAAGCGTTACGGATGTTTTATCGCAGACATCTGACACTGCAGGAGCTGCCGGCAGCGATTCTTCAAAGAAGAATCCTGTAGGTCTTGAAGATATTACGGCGGAATATGTTGAGCCGGATTTTAAGATCGTCACAACTCTTGAGGAATGTCTGAATTATATTGAAACTGACCTGTCGGACACTGTTGAGAAAGAGACCGACAGTAACGGTAATGTGACATCTGTTACTGTTACTGATTCAGACGGGCAGGTCAAGGGAACTGTAACTGCAAAATATAATGATGACAGTATCGATACATCTGTTAATATATATTCTGACGGCGAAGTGCTTGAAAGATTTATTTTTATTTTCAATGAAAACGGTTCAGTCAGTACAGTCGGCCATGTTGATGCAGATTCAAAGATCTCCGTTTACTTGTATAATGATGACGGAACATTTAACTCATATATTGACAGTGACGGATTTTCTTCTTTACTTTCCGGCACTATTATGAGCGGATTCGGTGAGGCTTTGTTCGGATAAAAAAGATATTTATCTGCTATTGACATCTATGCTTTTCTTTGATATAATAAATAAAAATCTCTGATTCGGTTCTCCGGCAGACACTATATGCTTATGCGGGGTTCTGCCTTTTGGTGGAATCCTATTTTTGAGCCGTTTCAGGTAAAGGTGATCAAATGGCAATTTTATTCAGCGGTGCAACAGTATATACTGAAAACGGATTCAAATGTGCTGATATTCTTGTTGACAACGGAAGCATTGTTTCCGTCGGTGAGTCACTTAACGCTTTTGACGGTGAAGTTGTTGATTGCAGCGGTAAGTATATTTTTCCCGGTTTTGTTGATGTGCATGTGCATTTCAGAGAGCCGGGTTTTTCTTATAAAGAAACAATAGGATCCGGTTCGGTTGCTGCTGCTCATGGCGGTTATACATCTGTTTGCACCATGCCGAATCTTAATCCTGCTCCCGATTGCAAAGGGCATCTGAAACAGCAACTTGATATTATCGAAAAAGATGCTGTTATCAACGTTTACCCTTACGGCACAATAACTAAGGGACAGTCGGGAAATGAACTTTCCGATATGGATGCCATGTCTGATTTTGTTATCGGTTTTTCCGATGACGGCAGAGGTGTTCAGAGTGACGATATGATGCTTGAGGCTATGAAAAAAGCAAAGGAGCTTAAAAAAATGATCGTTGCTCACTGTGAAGTAAATGATTTGCTTAACGGCGGATATATTCATGACGGTGAATATGCAAAACTTCACGGACACAGAGGTATATGCTCTGAAAGCGAATGGGCTCAGATCTCAAGAGACATTGAACTTGCAAAGCGTACAGGTGTAGCTTATCACGTTTGTCATGTATCTGCAAAAGAAAGTGTTGATGTTATCAGAAAAGCAAAGGCAGACGGTGTTGATATAACATGTGAAACAGGACCTCATTATCTTGTTATGAATGATATGCAGCTTCAGGAAGACGGCAGATTTAAGATGAATCCTCCGATAAGGAGTGAAGAAGACAGAGCTGCATTGATCGAAGGTATTCTTGACGGTACTGTTGATATGATTGCTACCGATCATGCTCCTCACTCTGCGGAGGAAAAGGGGAGAGGACTTGAAAAATCACTTATGGGAATCGTTGGTTTGGAAACTGCTTTTCCTGTTATGTATACAGACCTTGTAAAAACAGGTGTTCTCAGTCTCGAAAAGCTTGTCGAGATAATGAGTATTGCTCCTGCAATGCGTTTTGGTCTTCAATCCGGTATAAAAAAAGGAAATAATGCAGATTTCTGCATATATGATCTTGAAAATGAATATATAATTGATCCCGAAAAGTTTGCTTCTATGGGAAGGGCAACACCTTTTGCAGGAAAATCTGTGTTTGGCAAATGCGTTGCAACAGTATGCTCGGGAAATATAGTGTATAAGGATTTGTGATATGAAAAATGTAGTTTTTACTGTCAGTTCCAACGTAAAGCTGACTGAAAATGTATATAAAATGGTGCTTGCAGGGGACACTTCTGCTGTTACTGCAAGTGGTCAGTTTATTAATATTCAAATAGAGGGATTGTATCTCAGACGTCCTATTTCAATTTTTGACTGCAAAGAAAACGAACTTTCAATAATATATAAAGTTGTCGGTGTCGGAACAGAAAGAATGGCTGAAATGACAGAAGGTCAGAAGCTTGACTGTCTTGTAGGACTCGGTAACGGCTTCGATACGTCTGTTTCCGGAGACAAGCCTGTTGTACTTGGCGGCGGTGTCGGTGTACCCCCCATGTTCTATCTTGCAAAGAAGCTTATAGCAGAGGGTAAGGAAGTAACAGCTGTTCTCGGTTTCAATAAGGCAGATGAAATTTTCTGTAAGGAAGATTTTGAAGCTATCGGTGCAAAGACCATAATTGCAACAGCTGACGGAAGTGTGGGAGTAAAAGGCTTTGTTACCGATGCACTTAAAGATGCAGATTATACTTATTTCTATACTTGCGGTCCCGAACCAATGCTTAAAGCTGTTTACAACAGTACAAGCACATCAGGTCAGCTCAGTTTTGAGGAAAGAATGGGCTGCGGTTTTGGTGCATGTATGGGATGCTCATGCAAAACAAAATACGGCAACAAGCGTATATGTAAGGACGGTCCTGTTCTTGTAAAGGAGGAGATAATATGGTAAATACTAAGGTTAATTTAAGCGGAGTTATCCTTGATAACCCTGTTATCCCTGCCAGCGGTACTTTCGGATTCGGTTATGAATATGCAGAGATCTACGATATAAACATTCTCGGCAGTTTTTCATTCAAAGGCACTACTAAAGACCCGAGATTCGGAAATCCCACTCCGAGAATCGCAGAGTGTTATTCCGGAATGATCAATTCTGTCGGATTGCAGAATCCCGGTGTAGAAAAAGTTATTTCGGAGGAGCTTCCTAAGCTCAGAAAATGCTTCAGTAAACCTGTTGTTGCTAATATCAGCGGTTTTTCTCTTGATGAATATGTTTATACTTGTGAAAAGATCGACAAAGAAGAACAGGTTGGTATCATTGAAGTAAATATCAGCTGTCCTAATGTTCACGGCGGAGGAATGAGCTTTGGAACATCTGCCGAATCGGCAGCCGAAGTAACAAAGGCAGTTAAAGCTGTTACAACAAAACCTGTCTATATTAAGCTCAGTCCTAATGTTACTGATATTGTCAGTATTGCAAAGGCTTGTGAAGAAGCAGGTGCAGACGGTCTGAGTATGATTAATACACTTATGGGCATGCGAATTGACCTTAAAACCAAAAAGCCTGTTGTTGCAAATAAATCGGGCGGATTTTCGGGTCCTGCAATTTTCCCTGTTGCCGTTTCTATGGTATATAAAGTATTTGAAGCTGTCAATATTCCCATAATCGGTATGGGCGGCATATCAAGTGCTGAAAATGTCATCGAGATGATGTTTGCCGGTGCAACTGCCGTTCAGGTCGGTGCTGCAAATCTTGTAGACCCGTTTGCATGCAAAAAAATCATAGAAGCATTACCTGCTGCTATGGAAAAATACGGAATCAATGATTTAAATGATATAATAGGAGGCGCTCACTGATGGGTAGAGACGTAATTATCGCCTGTGATTTCGCAGGCAAAGAAAGTTGTTTGAAATTCCTTGATAATTTCAAGGAGGAAAAGCCTTTTGTCAAAATCGGTATGGAACTTTTCTATGCTGAAGGACCTTCAATCGTCAAGGAGATAAAAGCAAGAGGTCATAAGATTTTTCTCGATCTCAAGCTTCACGATATTCCTAACACAGTTAAAAAGTCAATGTCTGTACTTTCAGCACTTGCTGTTGATATGTGTAATCTCCATGCCGGCGGAACAATTGCTATGATGGAAGCCGCAGTTGAAGGACTTACCAGACCCGACGGAACAAGACCTATACTTCTTGCAGTAACTCAGCTTACTTCCACAAGTGAAGAAAGAATGAAAACTGATCTTCTCATTGATAAGCCGATCGATGAAGTTGTTATGCACTATGCAATGAATGCTAAAAAAGCAGGTCTTGACGGCGTTGTCTGTTCTCCTCTTGAAGCAGAAAAAGTACATAATGTATGCGGTAAGGATTTTTATACAATAACACCCGGTATCAGATTTGCTGATGGTGATGTGGGCGATCAGGTAAGAGTTACAACACCTGCAAAGGCTAATGAGATCGGATCAGACTATATTGTAGTCGGAAGACCCATAACTGCGGCAGAAGATCCTGTTGCTGCATACAGAAGATGTGTCAAAGAATTTGTTGGTTAATATAGAAAAGGAGAATTTATCATGCAGAAAAAAGTAGCAAAAGCTTTATTATCAATCGGTGCGGTTTTCTTCCGTCCCGAAGAACCGTTTACTTGGGCAAGCGGTATCAAAAGTCCTGTTTACTGTGATAACAGACTTATCCTTACTGCACCCGAACACAGAGTTACAGTTGAAACTGCTATTGCAGAAACTGTAAAAAAAGAATATCCCGATTGCGAAGTTCTTATGGGAACAAGCACTGCAGGTATTGCTCACGCAGCTATTGCAGCTCATCTTCTTGATATGCCTATGGGTTATGTTCGTTCAGGCAATAAAGATCACGGCAGACAGAACCGAATCGAAGGTAAACTCGAAAAAGGTCAGAAGGTTGTTGTTGTTGAAGATCTTATTTCAACAGGCGGCAGTGTTATTGATGTTGTTGATGCTCTCCGTGAAGTCGGTGCTGAGGTTCTCGGTATTGTAAGCATCTTTACTTATGGTATGCAAAAGGGTATCGACAGGCTTGCAGCAGCAAATGTTAAGAATGTCAGCCTTACCAATTTTGATGTTATTGCTGAAGTTGCTGCTGATGAGGGTTATATCAAGCCCGAAGATATTGCAAGACTTATTAAGTTCAGAAATAATCCTTCTGATGAAAGCTGGATAGGTGCAGCGGAATGAGAAGTCTTATTGACATAAAGGAACTTTCAATTACTGAAATTGATGAATTAATTAAAGTTGCTAAAGATATAATTGCTGATCCAAAGAAATATTCTGAAAAATGCCACGGAAAAAAGCTTGCAACACTGTTTTATGAGCCATCAACAAGAACAAGACTCAGTTTTGAAGCAGCAATGTACGAGCTTGGCGGAAATGTTCTCGGATTTTCTTCTTCTGACAGTTCATCTGCGTCAAAAGGTGAAAGCGTAGCTGATACGGTTAAGGTCGTAAGCGGTTATGCAGATATCATTGCGATGCGTCATCCTAAGGAAGGTGCACCGTTAGTCGCATCAATGCATTCTTTAGTTCCTATTATCAATGCAGGTGATGGCGGTCATAACCATCCGACACAGACTTTGACTGACCTTCTCACAATCAACAGAGAAAAGGGCAGATTTGAAAATCTTACAATTGGTCTTTGCGGTGATCTTAAATTCGGAAGAACCGTTCATTCGTTGATCGAAGCAATGGCAAGATATGATAATGTCAAGTTTGTTTTGATTTCTCCCGATGAACTGAAGATCCCGGGATATATAAAACAGGAAGTGCTCAATAAGAATAACATTGAGTATGTTGAAACAAGAAGTCTTGAAGATGCTATACCTGAACTTGATATTCTTTACATGACACGTGTACAGAGAGAAAGATTCTTCAATGAAGACGATTATATCCGATTGAAGGACACTTATATTCTGAATATGCCAAAATTGGCTAAGGCAAAAGCTGATCTTTCGATCTTGCATCCGCTTCCCAGAGTTAATGAAATTTCTGTTGAAATAGATAATGACCCGAGAGCATGCTATTTTGAACAGGCACTTAACGGCAAATATATAAGAATGGCTCTTATTATGAAGCTTTTGGGGGTAGAGTGATGATAGTCGGAACAATTAAAAACGGAGTAGTTCTCGATCATATTCATGCAGGCGGAGCAATGGAAATATACAAGGCTTTACATCTTGATAAACTTGAGTGTCAGGTTGCAATTATTAAAAATGCTGATAGTATAAAGCTTGGGAAAAAAGATATATTGAAGATCTGTGAGCCTATTGATATCAATTTGGATGTTTTGGCATATCTTGATCCGGGCATAACCGTAAGTATAATAAAAGACGGTAAGGTTTCAGAAAGACAGCATCTTGAATTGCCTGAGACCGTTGAAGGCGTTATTAAGTGTTCCAATCCCAGATGTATTACATCTATTGAACAGGAACTACCTAATGTCTTTAAACTTACTGACAGAGAGAACAAGGTATACCGTTGTATCTATTGTGAGTCAAAGTATAAAAATCAAGGCGACATTAAATAAAAAAAGAACCGACTTCAAATGAGCAGGGGTGCTAAGGAAAGTTATCTTGAGAGGGATTGGAATTTGCCGTACAAATTCTCTGCTTGTTATGGTATAAGACAAAAACTACCCGAAGAAGAGAATAAAAACTCTTT
>CAZTFS010000077.1:0-11134 GCA_964613045.1 uncultured Eubacteriales bacterium | reverse complement strand
CAATTGTAAATTGTACATTGTACATTGTTAATTGGTTCGACAAATTATTGTTTACGGGAGATGAAAAAATGCTGAAACTTATTCTTGGCCGTGCATCCACGGGAAAAACAACATATATAAGAAAGCTTATTGCCGAAAAACTGAAAGTCGGCGATGAAGTGTTGCTTATTGTTCCCGAACAATTTTCCTTTGAAAGTGAAAAGGCGATGATCGAACTCCTGGGAGCAAAAACTCTGTCCGGAATGAAGATCATGAGCTTTTCATCCCTTTCAAAAAGCGTTCTGAACGAATATGCACCCGACGGAAAACCGTCTGTGACAAATGCCGCAAAAGCTGTTATTATGAGCATGGCTCTTGAGGCTGTTTCGGAAAAGCTTGATATTTTTGCAAACTGCCTTAAAAATAAAAATACGGTTTCCGAGCTTCTGAGTATGACAGACGAGCTTATTCAGAGCTGTGTTACGGGCGAAAATATGAAAAACGCCGCTGAAAATTCGGGCAACAGTATTCTTATAAAGAAATCTGAAGAGATCGCAGTTATTTCTGAGATGTATGAATCACTTCTGACTCAGCGTTTTTCCGATGACAGATATATTATTAATGCGGCGGCAGAAATTATTGCCGAAAAAGAGCTGTTTAAGGGCAAGACTGTATTTTTTGATGAATTTACAGGCTTTACCAATCAGGAAAATGCAATCATCTCTCTCATGCTCACACAGGCAGATGATGTATATGTTACTCATTGTGCGGAAGGTATAAGCGATACGTCCGGCGGTACAGGTGCGTTTTCCTATGCAGTGGAAAATATGGGCAGACTTACAGGCCTTGCAAAGCGGCTTGATGTTAAAATTGCCGAGCCTGTGATACTTCATAGTGAATATGATTACAGAAGCGAAGCACTTTCTTATGTTGAACAGGGGATTTATGAGCCTGATCCTGCGGTATATGAAAAGCCTGCTCCCGAAATAACGGTTGCTGCGGCTAAAAATATGTACGATGAGTGCGACTATGTGGCAATGAGTGCGAAAAAACTCGTCAGGGAAACGGGTATACGATACCGTGATATCGTTGTTGTCGGCAGAGCACCCGAGTATTCAAAATATCTTCCTTTTGCTTTTAAAAAATACGGTATTCCTGTATTTGAGGATACAAGACGAAGCCTTGAAAATGAGCTTATCGTTATTTTTGCTCTCTGTGCATTGACTCTTGCTGCTGAGGGCTTTACCTCTGAAATGATGTTCAGATATTTGAAAACATATCTTTCGGGTATCAGCGAAGATGATATTTCTCTGATGGAGAATTATGTATATATCTGGCAGATAGACCGAAGCGGATGGCTCAGTGACTGGACAGGACATCCCGACGGCTTCGGCAGCGAATTTGATGACATATCAAAAGAGCGGCTTTCAAGACTCAACGAATGCCGTAAAAAGGCGATCATTCCCATACTTAAGCTTAAAGCAGAGCTTGAAGGCGATCAGGGTGAAAATTGCACAAGAGCTCTTTATGATTTTCTTAAAGATATAAAGGCAGATAAAAATCTTCTTAAATTTGCATTGAAGCTCAACAGTGCAACAGCTTATGAATGTGAACGCTCATGGGATGAGTTTATGAACATTCTGTCATTGCTCTCCGATACGCTTGACGGCAGAAGTATTACGCCGAAAAGATATCTGGAGCTGTTCAGAATCATGGTGTCTTCCTCTGATCTGGGCTCTCTTCCCGGCGGACTTGATATGATTACCGTCGGCGATGCTGACAGGATCAGAGTTTCCGACAAAAAAGTACTGTTTCTTGTGGGAGCAAATGAGGGAGTTTTTCCTGCAATGAATACTCAGTCCTTTGTGCTGACTGAGAATGAACGGCGGCTTCTTAAAAATCAGGGTGTTGAGCTGAGCGATAACGGCATTGACAGAATGAGAAAAGAACGTCTTCGTGTTTACAGCACTGTAAGTATCCCCAAGGACAGGCTGTTTGTTACTTATTCTCTCGGCAGTTTTAAGGGCGAAGCAATGGCTCCGTCAGAGATAGTGACGATGATATTGAATATTGTACCGAACTGTGAAAAGATCGACATATCTCTGCTTGACCCTGCGGATACGGTAGAAAGTGTCCGTTCCGCATTTGAAAGTGCAACGCTTCATTTTAATGATAACACTGTATATTCCGAGTCCGTAAAAAAATATGTAAGCTCAACTGAATTTGCATATATGCTTGATGCCGCAGAAAAAAATGCGAAAAAAGAACCTGCAAAAATTCAAAACAGCGATAATGCAACAAAACTTTTCGGTAAGGAAATGCATATATCCTCTTCAAGAGTTGAGGAATTTTACAAATGTCCCTTTAAATATTTCTGCCGTTACGGACTTAAAGCCGAGCCTTATGAACAGGCGAGCTTTAATTCACGTCTTAACGGTATGCTTGTGCATTGGGTTCTTGAACAGCTGTTCAATGAGTACGGCAGTAAGGGTCTTCGTGAATTGTCTTCTGAGGAAAGACGGAAACTTGTTAACAAGAAAGCCGATATTTATGTCAATGAGCGAATGGGTGGCAGTGAAGCTCTCAACGGCAGACTCCGTTATTCGATTGACAGATGCAAAAACAGTATCTGTGAGATTCTCGACAGGCTTGCCGCTGAATTTTCGTCAAGCAAATTTGAGACAAAGGACGTTGAGCTTAAAATTGAGTACGACGGCGAGATAGCCCCCTATACAGTGGAGCTTGCCGACGGCGGCAGAGCAATTCTCGGAGGCATAGTTGATCGTGTGGACACTATGACAAGCGAGGACGGAGAAAAAACATACCTCAGAGTTATTGACTATAAGACAGGTGGAAAAGACTTTAAACTGTCGGATATACTTTCGGGAATAAATATGCAGATGCTTCTTTATCTTGCCTGTATTTTTGAAAACGGAAAGGATCGTTACGGTAATGTGGTGCCCGCAGGTGTTCTTTACGTGCCTGCAAAGAAGAGCCGTAACTCTTTAGGCAGGGAAGCTACCGACGAGCAGATCGAAAATGAACGTCTGAGTCAGGGCAAAATGAAAGGCATAGTCCTTGCTGACGAGGAAGTTATACGAGGTATGGAGGAAAGCGGCGGCGGTTTTATTATTGAAGCAAAGATCGACAAGAACGGAAATATCAAGGGTAAGACGTTTGACAGTCACGGTTTCGAGCTTATCAGAAAAGCTATAGATAAAGCTGTTTCCGATATGGCGATGTCCTTGCATGAAGGCGATATCGGAGCAAAGCCCGTTATGTACGCACAGAATAAGACTGCCTGTGATTATTGTGAGTATAAAGCGGTGTGCTGTCATGAAAATACAGATCCGTTTAAGAGCATATTTGACGGTGACCCGTGGGAAGCAATGGAGGCGATAGACAATGGCTGAAAGGAAATGGACCGAGCAACAAAAAAATGCAATTGATTCCAGAAACGGCACACTTCTTCTTTCTGCGGCGGCAGGTTCGGGAAAAACAGCAGTGCTTGTTGAAAGAATAATAAAACTGCTGACTGATGACAAGGATCCCGTCGAACCCGGTGAACTGCTTGTTGTTACCTTCACAAACGCCGCAGCTCAGGAGATGCGTATGCGAATTTCTGCGGCAGTTGATGATCTTATAAGAAAAGAGCCGGGAAATAATCTTTACAGAAGCATTAAGATGAAGCTTCCCGAAGCAGATATATGTACAATCGACTCCTTCTGCATAAATCTTGTCCGTGAGAATTTCCATTCGGCGGATATCGAGCCTGATTTCAAGCTTCTTACAGGCGGTGAGATACAGATACTTGTTTCCGAAGCAATGTCAAAAACTCTTGATTCTATATGTACCGAAGCTCCCGAAGTTTACGACATGCTCAACTCAATGACATCTTACGGCAGAGATGACAGCAATCTTTCGGGTAAAATACTTAAGCTTTATGATTTTTCCCTTGCACATCCGTTCCCCGATCTGTGGCTTGACGGTATTGAGGATATGTACACCTCCTGCGAGGATGTGAAAGAGACCGTATGGGGCAAAATTATACTCGATGATGCATTGATATCGGCAGAGCAGGCAACAGAGCTTGTCAGAAAAGCCCTTGAAGATATAAAAAATGATGATGTGGTGCTTGACAAGTATTCAAGTACGGCAGAATATGCATATTCACTGCTTGAAAGCTTTAAAAATGAGCTTAAGGAGGGCACGTGGGACAGTATTTACAGCTTTATAAACAATAACAGCTTTTTGTCGTTGCCCAGAGCCCCCAGAGGATACGGTGACAACCCCGTAAAGGTTGCGGCTGAACATAAATACAAAAAAGCTTCCGATATCTATAATAGTATTGCAAAAAGTATATGCACCGATACCGAAGGCTTCAACAGTGATAACGAATTACAGCTCCCTGTGATAAAAGCACTCGTTATGGCAGTCAGAACATTTGCGTCCAATTACGAAGAGCTGAAAAAGGACAGAAACAGCTATACTTTTTCGGATACCATGCATAAGGCACTTGATCTGATTGCAAAAACTGACGGCGGGGAAGTCAGAAAGACTGCATTGGCGTACTCTCTTGAGAGCCGCTACCGTGAGATACTTATTGATGAGTATCAGGACACAAATGAAGCTCAGGACATGCTTTTTTACATGATATCCAAAAACGGAAACAACATGTTCATGGTCGGTGATGTAAAACAGAGTATTTATCGTTTCCGTCTTGCCATGCCCGAGATATTTGTCCGAAAGAGTAAGGAATTCGGGACTTATGACGGTCAGAATTATCCTGCAAAAATAATTCTCGGAAAGAATTTCAGAAGCCGAAAGGGCGTTCTTGACAATATAAACTTTCTTTTTGACCGTCTGATGAGTGAAAAAGCAGGCGAAATGGACTATACCGCCGAAGATGCACTCTATTACGGTGAGGGTTATGATTCGGATAACGGCTCGGCAGCGGAGCTGCGGTTTCTTAAGACTTCTGAAGCGGAATGCGAAGCCGATTATATTGCAAAGATAATTGATGATATGATAAAAAACGGAACTCCCGTGTGTGATAAGGGGAAAGTCCGTAAGGCAAAACCTTCTGATTTCTGCATTCTCATGAGAAGTCCCGGAAATAAGGCTGAGATCTATTCCGATGCATTGAAAAAACTGGGCATACAGTGTTCCTGTCAGAAAAAATCAAGTCTTCTGGACACTCTTGAAGTAAATGTCTTTCTGTCACTTTTAAAAGTTATAAATAATCCTACCGATGACGTTTCAATGCTGTCTGTTATGTTTTCGCCCATGTACGGCTTTACCGCCGATGATGCGGTTGAATTCAAGCTTGCGGATAAGCGTGCAAACATGTACACTTGTCTTAAAAGAACGGAGAATGGAAAGGCTGAACGACTGCTTAATGATCTGGAGGAATACAGACGTATGTCTGCGGTCATGCCGTTTGATATATTTGTGCGTACACTTATGGATATCACGGGTTATCCTGCCATAGTCAGTGCCATGAGTGAGGGAAATATAAGACGCACAAATCTGATGATGCTGTGTGCTCTGGCTTCCGAGTATGCAGGTACATCTTCTGCGGGAATCGACGGCTTTGTACGTTATATTTCAAGACTTGCGGAAAAAGGCTCGGATATACCGTCTGCAAATGATGTTTCCGAGTCGGCAGACGTTGTAAGGATATACAGTATTCATAAATCAAAGGGACTGGAGTTTCCGTTTGTGATTCTTGCCGACTGTGCAAAGAAATTCAATCTCATGGATTCTGCCGATGATATGATAATCAGCACCGTGGCAGGCGTGGGAATGGTAATTATAAATAATGAAAAACTGCAGAAGTATTCCACTGTCGGACACGCTGCCGCAAAAATTGCAGTCAGAAATGCTACTGTTTCGGAGGAGCTCAGAGTGCTTTATGTTGCCATGACCAGAGCAAGAGAAAAGCTGATCATGGTGTCATCTGATGAAAAAATAGAGGATACCGTGCAGAATATCTGTGCAGAAGCTCCCTTTGACCTGAAACCTTCGGCAGGAACGGTTCTGAAAGCAAATTCATACAAGAACTGGTTCATAATGGGGTATCTCAATCATCCCGATATGCATGAATTGCTGAAAGATGTGAGTGTCGAAAAATTCTATGCAAAAGCGGAAAGTCCGCTGACTGTTATTGTTGACAGCCCCGAGGAGCAGCTTTCCGATGCTTTGACTGAGGAGACCGTTCAGTCTGATGATTCGGTAATTGAACTTCTTGCCGATCGGTGCGGCTTTGAATACCCGTATGTGATTCCCGATGATGCAAGACCGAAAAGAGTGGCATCGGATTTTGAAAATCACATATTCAAGCCCGAGTATTTCGGCAAGACGAAGCCGTCATTTGTATTGGGTGATAAGCTTAGTCCTGCGGAAGTGGGTACTGCAAACCATCTTTTCCTGCAGAATCTTGATTTTGATGCTGTGAGCATCAGCGATGAGTGTCAGAGAATGCTTTCGGGACGCATTCTTACCGAAAAACAGGCGGCGTCGGTGCGTGCGGATAAGGTGGAGCAGTTCTTGTCCTCAGAGCTTTTCAGAAGAATAAAGTCGGCAGAAGCTGTGTACAGGGAAAAGGACTTTACGGTTGAGATATCGTTGGGTGAAATTGATCCGACGGTCAATGATAATGTAAAAGACGAAAAAATACTTGTGCTGGGCAAAGCCGATCTTGTGTTTGTTGAAAACGGCAGTGCCGTGGTCGTTGACTATAAAACTGACCGTTCAAAGACACGTGATGAATTTATAACCGCATATTCGGGACAGCTTGATATGTACCGACGTGCTATGGAGCAGGTGCTTGAAATTCCGGTAAAAGAAGCGGTCATATATTCGCTTGAATTAGGCGAAGAGATAGGAATTTAACAGCATTGTTAACCGTTAGCCGATTGAACGTTTTATTTTAACAATAATCGTCCTGCTCCGACAGGGCGGTTATTTCTTTTAATGGATTTTGCAAGGCAAGAGATTTCATTTTGAATTCTCGCTATTTTTGTTGAAATTGATAATTAAGAATTTTTAACTCAATATTCTCTTTTTTATCTCAATAAATTTTTATTTATGAGCTATAAATTTTAAAAATAGCCTTGAAAAAAAATCATATTGGTGATACAATTCAAGTGTGTATCTATATGCATTTTAAAAAATGTGTAATTTTACGAAAAAAATCAAAATGGAGATGATTTTATGAAAAAAGCCAAGAAATTGCTCGCTCTTGTTTTAGCGGTAATTATGCTCTTTTCAGTAATGTCAACCGGTATGGTTGTTTTGGCAACCAACGTAACAGTCGGCAGTCAGACCGGTAATGACGGTTACGAAACAACAGATGATGTAATTATCTGTGTTCCGGAAACAGTTTATATGGATCCGGGTGACGGTGAATCCACAACAGGTCAGTATTTTGTTAATAATACTGTTTCTTCAAGCGGTGTTGTCACTCTTGAGGCTTCAAAAACAAATACCAGAGGTTATATCAGCATCTATGCCCCCGGTTCTACTGCATTTAAGTTTACTGTTGATGCGGTAGCCGGCAGCGGTATCGGTAATCCTGTTATTGTTTATTCCGAAGATGGTACTATACCCTATGAAGGTAACAGATACAACAATATAGATGTTGGCGGTACAACAGGCTACGCTGCATGGAATTATCTTGACCTTTATCTTGACGGTGCGGGTATTTCACACGGCAATGCTGCACTTATCGAGTGGAAAGTCACCCTTTATTACGGTGATGATGATACAACAGGTACAACTTACTATGCATACACCACTCTTTACGCACCTATGCGTTCGGTTGGTGCTGTTGCTGAATCAAGAAGAACATCAAATAATAACAACGAAATTTCTTCATGGATCACAGGTGTTACAGGTGTTGGTTCAAGAAGCTCAACTCTTGGTTCCGACCGTGTCGGTGACGATGGTACAACTGCTGACGGTTACTTTACATACGATCCTCTGTGGACAAGTACGTTCGGTGTAGGTTCATCAAAATCAGCAAATGACTATGTTACAGAGTCGGGTGCAACCTATGTACACGCTGTTGCTGTCGGTGATGACCAGTATTCAAGATCTATCGGTTATACAGGTTATCTTTCAATTGATGCCTCAAGATATACGAACACCAATCAGGTTCCTAACTTCAGAATCGGTATGGATATTCTTCGTCTTGGCAGTAACCCTAAGGATTCCAGCGATGAAGCTAAGGTATGGTATACATTAGGTAAAGGTAATGAAACAATCGGTACTGATGAAGATGCCGAGCCCAGCGGATGGACAAAAATATATGATACAGATCGAGGCGGTTCAACAGGCAGAATCGTGTCTATAAACCCCGATTACTCTGTTTCTGAAATCAACGGCAAATATCTTCATATTGCCAGCCAGGTTGCATGTACATATCTTTCAACTCTCAACTATGCAAACGCATATGTATCCGTAGTTCTTTCAACAACAGATAAGTCAGACCTTCGTGCGGCTGTTATTCAGGCAACAGGTCTTGATGAAACAAATTACACAAAGAACTCATGGAGCGGTGCTACTGTAAACGTTATTGAAGAATTCCACGAGGCTCTTCGTAATGCAGCTCAGGTTCTCGGTACTCCCGGTGCAGCTCAGGGCATAATAGATTCTGCTCTTAACACTCTGAGAACTAAGATGAACGCTCTTATGGTTACAATTAAGTTCGATGCAGGAACAAACGGCGGTATGTTCATCGACAGTGAAACCGTAAAAGAATACAACATCAGATTCGGCACAAAGACAACAGTAAATGTCACTGCTGCTCTTCTTAACTATTTTAACGCTGTAATGGCAGACGGCTATGTTCTTGCAGGCTGGTCAACAGATAAATCAGATCCTACGACTGCTTCACTTGAAAGTGTAACGGTCACATTCGGCGACACGCTCTATGCACATTACAAAAAAGACATCTCTGTTGATTTTAATTATCTTAGTGATATAACCGGCAAGACTAATGTTATCAACGAAACTCTTACAATTTATAATGGTTCGAACAAGGCTCTTGATGCCAATGTTCCCGATATGGATGATGTGGGTATATATGCATTCGCAGGCTGGACAACTGATCCCGCTTCAACAGAGGGTGCTATGCTCGGCGACACTATCGACGGAGTAACAAACAGCACAGCTTATTATGCAACATATCTTAAAACATTAACTCTTAATCTTGATGCTAACGGCGGTACATTTGATGTTGATTCCGTTATCGGCGGTGTGGGTTATAACTACGATCTTTCTCAGACGACAGGTGTTGCAACAGTAATACTTCCCGAGGAAGAACCTGCAAAAGCAGGTCACGGCTTCGAGGGTTGGGAAATCAACGGCGTTGTTTATCAGCCCGGTGATGAGGTTGAGTTTGCAGGTACTGCAACAACAGCTACTGCTACTGCAGTCTGGGGTGTTGAAAAGTACGATGTAACATTCAATTATAAGGATGCAAACGGCAAGGACGTAAGCATTAAAGAAAAAATCGAGTACGGCAAATCTGCTGTTGCTCCCGAAGTACCTGCTTACCATGCCGATTCAACGAGACATTATAAGTTTACAGGCTGGGATGTTGCATTTGACAATATCACAGGTGATACTGTTGTTACTGCTGAGTACAATTTGGGAGAGGGTCACAGCTACACAACAGAGGGTACTCCCAATTGTGACGAAACAGTTGATGTTATTTATTCCTGTGTATGCGGATATTCTTACACAATGACAGTTGAAGCAGGTCATAAGTATGAGGTTACGGATTCAAAGGATGCAACCTGTGAAGATGACGGCTATATCACTTATGTCTGTCAGCGTGATTCAAGCCATACATATACAGATTTGATTAAGGCAACAGGTCACTCATACGAAAATACAGAATATGTAGCTCCCACATGTACAGAAGACGGTTACTATATCTCCGGTACTTGCGGAACCTGTGGTGCAGAGCTTGCAGGCAAAACGATCCCTGCTCTCGGTCATGATATGAAGACTGTAACAGAGGCTACATGTAAAGCTTCCGGTCTCAAGGAATGCTCACGCTGTGAACATACGGAAGTAATTCCTCAGCTTGACCATGATTACACTGCAGTAACAACACCTGCAACATGTACTGAAGACGGAAAGATCGTCTATACATGTTCATCCTGCGGTGATTCATACGAAACGGTTATCACATCTTCAGGTCACAGCTATGTAAGCATTGTTATCGCTCCCACATGTACATCAAAGGGCTATACTTCCATTACGTGTACTATCTGCGGCGATTCAAGTCATAAAGATTATGTCGATGCATTAGGTCACGACTATACAGACACTGTAGTTGAGCCTACATGTACAAAGCAGGGTTACACAGCTCATACATGTTCTGTTTGTAATTACTCATACAAGACAGATTATGTTGATGCAACAGGTCATGATTACAGCACAGTTACAGTAGTTGAGCCCACCTGTACAAAGAGAGGCTACACACTCCACGAATGTACAAAGTGCAACAGCTCATATAAAACTGATTATACAGATGCAACAGGTCATGATTATGTATATGTGGAAACTGTCAATCCTACCGGAACTCAGAACGGTTACGATCTCTATAAATGTTCGCTCTGCGGTCATTCTTATAAGGATACCATCTATTCAGATGAAAGAGTTCTTGTAAGCTACACACTTTATGGTGATGACGGTAAGGTCGTAGCAGGTGCAACTATCGTTCTTACCAATATCGAAACCGGTGCTCAGATCACAATTACTACTGACCTGAACGGTTACTTTACACAGATCATCAATAACGGTACTTATTCTGTAAACGCAACAAAAATCGGTTATAAGGATGTCAGCGGTAAGCTTTATGTGGATCCGCTGGAAGGTTCATTCGATATGGAGCTTTCCGCAATGCCTTGCAAAAACTGTTCATGTCTCTGCCACGCTGATACACTGTGGGGCAGAATCTACAGACTTCTTATCAAGATGTTCAGTATCTTCGGCAAGATCTATTGCTGTGATGACTGTGATATCTGGTAAAAATAAAATTATTAAAGGGACTGCGAACGCAGTCCCTTTTGAATTTGTGATTGCAGATAAATCAGAATTTATCAATGAACAATTTACAATTTACAATGTACAATGATTT
>CAZTFS010000076.1:0-11208 GCA_964613045.1 uncultured Eubacteriales bacterium | reverse complement strand
CTTGCTTGCGGTATGACAAACATCATCAACACATTCCAGCCCGACGTTCTTTGTGTCGGCGGCGGTGTCGGTAATGAAAAAGAAAATCTTCTCGGTCCCGTGAGAAAGCTTGTCGCAAACCAGATTTACAGCATCCATGCAGTTAAGCAGACAAGGATCTGTGCTGCTGAGCTCGGTAACGACGCAGGCATCATCGGTGCGGCTCTTCTTACCGAATAAGCTCCTGACGAGCCTTAAGTTTTTTTACAATAACAGAAAGAGATTTTTATGACAGATTATTCTTCATTTGCTGAAAAAATCAGTTCGGATGAATGTCAGGTGCTCTGCGACTCCCCCATGAGCCGTCAGACGACATTTAAAGCAGGCGGAAATGCGGATATCATCGCATTTCCCAAGACTGCCGATGCACTGACAAACATACTAAGGGAAGCTAAGAACGCTTCTATTCCCTGTCTTATCATGGGAAACGGCAGTAATCTGCTTGTGCGTGACTGCGGAATTGACGGCGTTGTTATAAAAATGACCGCATTCACTTCCGACATTGAAATAAGCGGAAACACGCTCAGATGTGCCGCAGGTGTGTCCCTTTCAAAGCTCTGCATGGCGGCTTACGAAAACTCACTTACAGGTCTTGAGTTCGCTTACGGCATCCCCGGAACTGTGGGCGGTGCAGTATATATGAACGCCGGTGCATACGGCGGCGAAATGAAAGATGTGCTTACAAAGGTGCATCATATCTCACCTGATCTCAGCCGTGAGGTATATACAGCCGACAAGCTGGAGCCGGGATACAGAACTTCATTTTACGCAAAGAACCAAGGTTACATCGTAACCTATGCCGAATTTGAGCTTAAAAAGGGTGACAAATCCGATATAAAAGCTAAAATGGATGAGCTTCTCGGCAAAAGAAAGGATAAGCAGCCTCTTGAATTCCCCAGTGCAGGCAGCACATTCAAGCGTCCCGAAGGTTATTTTGCAGGGGCACTTATTGAGCAGTGCGGTCTGAAGGGTTATTCCATAGGCGGTGCTCAGGTCAGCGAAAAGCATGCGGGCTTTATTATCAACAAAAACGGCACTGCAACGGACATTCTCGACCTTATAGAATTTGTCAGAAAAACAGTAAAAGAAAATACGGGGGTCTCTCTTGAACCCGAAGTTAAAATTGTACCTTAAATTATGTCATTTTCATCAGATGTAAAAAAAGAATTATGCACAATTGAATGTGAAAACGATTGCTGTCAGCGTGCGGAAGCTTACGGTCTGCTTTTCTTCGGCAGAGCCTTCGGCAAAAACGATATCAGCATAATGACTGATTATGATTTTGTTGCCGAAAGATACGCTAAGGCTGTCGAATACCTGATTTATGAAACGCCCCATGTAACAATTTCAAAATCGGGTAAGATAACTATTGAGATCACAGACAAAGATGACAGAATGGACATTCTCAACGAGCTGGGCTATTCGGGTACGGAGACAACATACAGACTTCTCACATCAAATATAGAAAACGAGTGCTGTTTCGGTGCGTTTTTAAGGGGTGTTTTCCTCTCCTGCGGTATCGTTACCGATCCGAAAAAGGAGTATCACCTTGAATTTGATGTTGCATTCAAAACAAAGTGCAGAGATCTGAGTGATATGTTTGATGAATTTTCCGCTGTGCCGAAAATGTCCGACCGCAACGGTATGAACATGCTCTATTTCAAGGACAGCAGTCATATAGAGGACATTCTGACCGTTATGGGGGCACAGGTTTCCGTTATGGAGCTTATAGGCGAAAAGATTCTTAAAGATGTACGCAACAATGTTAACAGAAAGGTAAACTGTGACAATGCAAACATCAGAAAGACCTGTGCGGCGGCGGCTAAGCAAAGCGAAGCCATCGAAAAGCTTATGCAATCGGGCAAATTTGACGAATTGCCGCCCGAACTGAAAGAGCTGGCAAAGCTCAGACTCGACAATCCCGAAATGACTCTTAATGAATTGGGAGCGGCGTTATCTGAGCCGATATCCCGTTCGGGTGTCAATCACAGACTGAGAAAACTTATGTCAATAGCTGAATGTGAATAAGAGCAAAAAAAAACGGCGGAACGCCGTTTTTTTTTAGTCTGCAATTATCAGATCCGCATACACAGGAAAATGATCCGAAACGTATTTGCCGTTTATTCCTGCTGTTACAACCTTGTAGACCTCTGCATCGAAATTATCATTTATCATGATAAAATCGATAACATTACCGTTGTGCATAAAGGGCTTAGCATCGTGGTAAGTAAGGTAATCCATCGAATCCTCCGCAAGATCCTTTGCGTCATACAGAACGCCCTCATCAAGCATTGTATTATAATATACGGAATCCTCATTAAAGTTCATATCTGCGGTATAAACAACGGGAAGCTCGGCATACTGCTTTGCAAATTCATTTATCATCGCAGCACTGTTGTATTTTACATCTTCATTTGCAAAATCGAAATGAGCATTCATGTGAAGGTACTTTTCGCCGGTTTCGTTGTTTTCGAGAACTACCCATGTGCAGATTCTGTAGCAGTCAGCACCCCAGCCCATTGAAGGAACATCGGGTGTTTCAGAAAGCCAGAATGTACCGCTGTCAACAGCCGTATATTTATCCTTGAGATAGAATATTGCAGCATATTCACCTTCGTCAATACCGTTGTCACGACCGACACCGACATAATCGTATTCGTCGCTGAGTGCTTTTGTAAGAAATGCCATCCATTCGGGTGTTGCCTCCTGAAGACCGATTGAATCCGGATGACCCTTTCTGATAGTTGCTTCAACGAGAGGCTCTCTGTCCTCACGTGTGGATAAGCCGACATCTGCATAACGGATATTGAAGGACATGATACGGACAGTATCATCAGCCTGCTCCTCAAAATCCTGAATTACGGAGGGCTGAGTAAAATAATCAACAACATTTTTTACTGAACTGCCCACCGAACAAACCATTGAAGCGAGTGCGGTAAGCATTGCCATTACAAATGACATAAAACCCTGAAATATCTGCATAACATACATCTCCTGTTTCTTTTTTCTGTTATATAATACACCATGCAGGTAAAAGTTTCAATATATTAATGGTAAATTTATTATTAAGTCCGATGATTTTGGATATATTCAATATTGATTTTTATTTTTCCGTGTGATAAAATTTAGGATTGTATTATGATATTTTGAGAGGAATAAACAATGGCAGATCTGAGAAATGAAATTAACAGACGCAGAACTTTCGCTATAATCTCCCACCCTGACGCAGGTAAAACAACTTTGACAGAGAAATTTCTTCTTTACGGCGGTGCTATCCAGTCCGCAGGCTCAGTCAAAGGCAAGGCAAGCGACAAACACGCTGTTTCAGACTGGATGGATATTGAAAAACAGAGAGGTATCTCAATTACTTCCTCCGTTCTTCAGTTTGAATATGACGGTTTTTGCATAAATATTCTTGACACTCCCGGACATCAGGACTTCTCCGAGGACACTTACCGCACCCTTATGGCTGCCGACAGTGCAGTTATGGTTATTGACGCAGCCAAAGGTATCGAGCCTCAGACAAGAAAGCTGTTTAAGGTATGTGCTATGAGGAACATACCCATTTTCACCTTCATCAACAAGATGGACCGTGAAGCAAGAGATCCTTATGAGCTTCTTGACGAGCTGGAAACGGAATTCGGCATCGGAACTTACGCCATGAACTGGCCCATAAGCTGCGGCAGCAACTTCAGAGGCGTTTATGACAGAGAAAAGCGTCATATTCTTGCTTTCAATGAGTTCCACGCAGGCAGAAGAAGAATTGAAGGTATCGAATGCGATATTACGGACACTGCAAAGCTTGATGACCTTATCGGTGAAGAGCTGAGAACAACACTTGTTGATAATATCGAGCTTCTTGACATCGCAAGCAACGATTTTGACATGGAAATGGTCAGAAGCGGTAAGCTTACACCTGTTTTCTTCGGTTCGGCTCTTAACAACTTCGGTGTTGAGCCTTTCCTTCAGAGCTTTTTGCAGATGACGTCTGCTCCCCTTTCTCACAAAACCGCCGAATGTGTTGTAGACCCCTTCGACGAGCATTTTTCAGCATTTGTTTTCAAAATTCAGGCAAACATGAACAAGGCTCACCGTGACAGAATAGCATTCATGAGAATCTGTTCGGGTAAGTTTGAAAGAAACAAGGAATATCTCCATGTACAGGAAAACAAGATGATAAAGCTTTCACAGCCCCAGCAGATGATGGCTCAGGAAAGAGAAATTATCAACGAAGCCTACGCAGGCGATATTATCGGCGTATTCGATCCGGGTATCTTCTCTATCGGTGATACGATATGTGACAGAGATATGAAAGTTAAGTACAAGGGCATCATGACCTTTGCTCCCGAGCATTTTGCCGAAGTCGAGCAAATCGATTCAATGAAACGTAAGCAGTTCTCAAAGGGTATGAATCAGATAGCACAGGAAGGTGCGATTCAGATATTCTTCCTTCCCGAAACAGGTATGGAGAGAGTTATCGTCGGCGTTGTCGGTATGCTTCAGTACGAAGTTCTCGAGCACCGTATGGAATCCGAATACGGCGTAAAATTCAGAAGAAGAAATCTCAATTATCAGGTTATCAAGAGAATCGTCTCCTCACCTGTCGAGCCCAAGAATCTTGACCTTACAAATTCTATATGGGTACAGGATGTCAGAGGCAGAGATCTTCTGATATTTGCAGGTCAGTGGTGTGTTGACTGGGCTCTTTCACATAACAAGGGGCTTGAGCTTGACGATTTTGAAGATCTCGAAGTCCTTGAATAAAATAATTCTGAGCTGTGCCGTTATCAGCATGGCTCATTTATATTTGTTGCACAATTACTTATTGACACGGAGATAAAAAAATGTTAAACTTTATTAGAATGTGAGGGATTTTATGAGCATGACTGAAGAGAAAAATAATGAAATAATTCTTGATAATGCAGATATTTCAAGCTTCAAGTTTGAAGACCGCCGTTACGTAGGCAACAGAGAAACTTTCGCATATCTTTTAAACGATGTTTCGAATGCTTTCAACATTAACGGCTACAAGGATCGATTTATATGGGACGTCGTTAAAATCGATTTCAAGGTAAACGCCATTGTAAATGTTTTCACAGGTGCGTGGGATGTCATCAACGACCCCCTTATCGGCACACTGGTTGACCGAACCAGAACCCGTTGGGGCAAATTCCGTCCTTACATGCTGTTTTTCCAGATTCCGTTGACACTTATCGGCACGCTCTACTGGTTCATGCCATACATATTCCCCGATTCAGCGGGAACTTATATTCCGAAGCTTATATTCTACTTTGCTTTTAACGTGCTGACGGAAACAGCAGGTACATTCACAAGCATTGCAAAAACAGGCTACATGACGACCATAACGCCTCACCCGAATGACCGAGCGAGACTGATAACATTAGCCGAGCTGTGGACGGGATATATGGGCGAAGACTTGCCGGGAATAATCATGGGCGTTCTTATTGACCTTATCAACAACGGTATACTTCCCATAAAGCTCAGAACTGCATTTCTTGGCATGGGTCTGTTAACAAATATAGCCTCGTGCATATTTACGTTCTATTTCTTCATGGTATCCCGTGAGAGAGTTCCGCAGACCCTTGAAAAACCCGACCTGAAACAGGGCTTCAAGGCTGTTTTCAATAACTATCCCATACTTCTTATCACCCTTTCAAGCTTTCTGGGCGGTTTCAGCATAAGCACCAGCACAACCAATTACTTTATTGATGTACACGGTTCTGCAACGCTTCTGACTATTCTCAATATCCCCTCAAGCATGATAGGCAGCATCAGTTATGCTTTTGTCAAGCCTATGAGAAAGCGTTTTTCTTCAAAAGCACTGTGGGTCGGTGAAGATCTGTACACCCGTTTCTGGTGGCTGTTGCTGTTTGCATTCGGTTCGGTAAATAAAAATTATAAAAAGACATTGGTAATGTGTATTGCATTCGGAATACAGGCTTTCTTTGACAAATGGGCTTTCGGTGTAAGAAAAGTCGTCAACGCAGAGCTCTACAACGAGGCTATGGACTACTGCGAATGGAAAAACGGCTACAGAATGGAAGCTACGATCGGCGTAACAAAGGATATTATCGTAAAGATCCAGTCCATTCTTCAAAGCTCGATACAGAGCCTTATGCTCAGCAAGGTAGGCTATATTCAGGGCAAGTCCATCGGCACTCAGTCCGACACAACAAAATGGTGGCTCTTTGCAATGTGTACGGGTATTCCGCAGATAACAGGTATACTTGCCGTAATTCCCAAGTTCCTCTATCCTCTTTCACAGGAAAAGAGAGAGCTTATGTACAACGAGCTTCTTGAAAGACGCCACAATGCATATTCATCATCAGACAAGGAAGAATAACATTGACTACAGCACATTACACGGTAACAGCCCACACAGGCTGTATGAACACAGCTGCAAACACGATACAGTCCGTTATTGCGGGCTTCAGCTCAGGTGCAGATATAGTTGAGGCAGACATACGTTTTGATAAAAACGGCGTACCGGTATTAAGTCACGACAAAGTACAGGAAAATGACACCTGCACTTCTCTTGCCGAAGCTTTTGACATAATAAAAAGCTATCCTGACAAAAAAGTGAATCTTGATATAAAGGAAACCGACAATCTGCCTGAGATTCAGCGTCTGGCAAAGGAAAAAGGTGTTATTTCTCAGCTGTTTTTTACAGGCGTAGACGATAATTTTGTTGAAGCAGTCAGAGTCGGCTGTCCTGAGATTCCCTATTATCTTAATTTCGGTAAAAAAACAAACATGGCACGTTTTGAATCATACATAAAATTCCTTATTGACAAAACAAAGGCTGCGGGAGCGATCGGCATAAATCTCAACAAGGAAAACTGCAACGCAAAACTTGCGGAACGATTCAAAAAGGAAGGTCTGCTCGTTTCCGTATGGACAATTACCGACATAAAAGCGGATAAAATATATCTTGACATGAATGTTGATAACATTACATGCAAAAATCCCGATGAAGTTCTGGCTTACATTGGTAAACATTGACTGTTTAATAAAATATAAATACGGCTATAATAAAAATGTCCTCTGTATACATATCTTGTATACGGAGGATTTTAATTTTATGCAGTGGGGAAAAGTAGAGATATGCGGAGTAAATACAGCAAACCTTAAGGTGCTTAAAGAAGCGGAGAAAATCGAGCTTCTCAAAAAAATAAAAGAGGGCAACAAAAAAGCCCGTGATGAACTCATCGAGGGCAATTTAAGACTTGTATTATCGGTAATTCAGCGTTTTACAAACAGAGGGGAAAACCTTGATGACCTTTTTCAGGTGGGATGCATAGGACTTATAAAATCGATCGACAATTTCGATGTGAGTCAGAATGTGCGTTTTTCCACGTATGCCGTACCGATGATAATCGGAGAGATACGCCGATATCTCAGGGACAACAACAGCGTTCGTGTCAGCCGTTCACTCAGAGATACAGCATACCACGCCATGCAGGTACGTGAGGAGATACAGAACGCAACGAACCGTGACGCAACCATTGAAGAAATTGCAGAAAAACTTGAATTGCCCCGTGAACAGGTGGTGCTTGCCCTTGAAGCAATAGTTGATCCGGTTTCCCTGTATGAGCCTGTTTACTCAGACGGCGGTGACACCATATATGTTATGGATCAGATCGGCGATAACTCATCGGAAAAGGACTGGATAGATGAGATACTGATAAAAGAATCGATCAAAAATCTGAGCCCGAGAGAAAAACGAATACTATCCATGAGATTCATGAAGGGCATGACACAGATGGAAGTCGCAAACGAAGTAGGCATCTCACAGGCACAGGTGTCACGATTAGAAAAGGGGGCAATAAAGAAAATTAAAGAGCACGAATAAACCGGAGTTTATCAATGAACAATTTACAATTTACAATGTACAATGACTTACAAAAAAACGCCTGTATCGCTACATCTGCACGATTGTAAATTGTACATTGTACATTGTTAATTGGTTCGATAATTTATTGTTTACAGCAAATCAGCAATATCAAGCACAAGTCTTTCTGTCTTATCCCAGCCGATACAGGGATCGGTAATGGATTTACCGTATATGCCTTCACCGATCTTCTGAGTGCCGTCTTCAATATAGCTCTCGATCATAAGTCCCTTAACAAGCTTTCTGATATGATCGTTATGGCGGCAGGAATGAAGTATCTCCTTTGCAATTCTCACCTGTTCAAGATATTTCTTACCCGAATTTGAGTGGTTTGTATCAATGACAGCAGCCATATTTTCAAGCCCCTTTTCCTGATACATATCATAAACACGGTTAAGATCTTCATAATGGTAATTGGGAACGGATCTGCCGAATTCATCCACATAACCTCTGAGAATTGCGTGTGCAAGGGGGTTACCGCTTGTGGTCACGTCCCAGCCTCTGAAAATAAAGTTATGAGAATGCTGTGCGGCTGTAATCGAATTGAGCATAACGGAAAGATCGCCGCCTGTGGGGTTTTTCATGCCGACAGGCACATCAATACCGCTGGCAGTAAGTCTGTGCTGCTGATTTTCAACACTTCTTGCACCCACCGCAACGTATGAAAGAAGATCTGAAAGATATCTGTAATTTTCGGGATAAAGCATCTCGTCTGCACAGACAAGTCCCGATTCTTCAATAGCTCTTGTATGAAGTCTTCTGATGGCAAGGATACCCTCATACAGATCGGAATCCTTTTCGGGATTGGGCTGATGAACCATGCCCTTGTAGCCGTCGCCTGTTGTTCTGGGTTTGTTTGTATAGATTCTGGGGATTATAAAGACCTTATCCTTGACTTTTTCCTGCAATGCGGAAAGACGGCAGGTATAATCAAGCACACTGTCCTCTCTGTCAGCAGAACAAGGTCCGATAATAAGAATAAATCTGTCATCGTTGCCCATAAAAATATCTTTAATTACAGCATCACGCTGTTTCTTGATTTCAACTATTTCTTCAGAAAGAGGATACTGCTCCTTAACCTCCTTGGGTATAGGCAGTTTACGGGTAAATTCCATTGACATATATATTTTCTCCTTTACATTCTTGCATCTTTATAAAGACCGTCAACTATTCTTACAGCCTTTATACCGCTTCTTCCCGACACTTCAAAATCGGTATTTGTCACGATACTTTTATAGAAATCGTCTATGAGCTTTCCGTGACTGTTTCCCCAGTAGCCCTTTTCACCCTTGCCGTGTTCAAAGGTAACGGTGTGTTTTTCCTCGCCTTTTCTGAGAATTGCAAGATCGTCATACATAACGATCTTCCCGTTTTCGCAGATGATTTCAATAAATACGGGGGAATTTGAACTGTAACAAAGTGTAGCGTAAAAAACCGCCTGACAGCCGTTTTCAAAAGTGATAAGTGCGTCAGCCGTGTCCTCAGTCTCAACCTTACCTGCAAGCCTTTTCTGAGAAATACTTGCCTTGATATCGGCAATATCGCTTGATACGAACCACTGCATAAGATCAAGCGTGTGTATGGACTGATTGATGACTACTCCGCCACCCTCTTTATCAAGAGTGCCGTGCCAGTCATCGGAATAATACTCCTCGTCTCTGTCCCATGTCACCATACCCTTGATGCCTTTGATCCTACCCATCTCACCGCTTTCAAGAACGTCTTTTATGTAACGGGAAGAATCATTATATCTGTTCTGAAAACAAGTTCCGAGATAAACATTATTGTACTCGGCACATTCACACATTTTCAAAGCATCATCATAACTGATCGCAAGGGGTTTCTCACAAAGAACATGTCTGCCCTTATTCATGGCTTTAACAGCCATTTCTGCATGCAGATAATGAGGCGTGCAGATATGAAGCACATCAAAATCACAATCCGCAAGCATTTCATCAAAGTCATAATATGCTTTTGCACCATACATTTCAGCTTTCTTGTCTGCCTTTTCGGGAACAATATCACATGCTGCAACAAGTACGCATTTATCTTCATCTGCAACCGTGTTAAAGTGCATTGAACTGACACTGCCGCATCCTACAACAGCGGCTCTTAATTTATCCAAAAAGCATCACTTCTTTACTTAACTCTTTACAGGTTATTATATAACATACTTTTTTTTATTTCAACATATTTTAATATTTTTTTATTATATACGGATACTATATACGGTGATAATTATGAATATTATTTATGTTACAGGTCTGAGTCTGCTGTCAATAACGGTGCTTTTTCTGCTCACTAAGCTCATGGGAAACAAACAGGTGTCACAGATGACCATGTTTGACTACATCACGGGGATCACCATCGGCTCAATTGCGGCAGAAATGGCTACAGAGCTTGAAAACGGTTTTCACAAGCCTCTGACTGCAATGATAGTTTACGGCTCGGTTGCCGCCATACTCTCTGTTATTACAAACAAATCACTGAAAGCAAGACGTTTTATTGACGGAACAAGCCTTATACTTTTTGAAAACGGTAAGCTGTTCAGAAAAAATCTGAAAAAAGCAAAGCTGAATGTGAGTGAATTTCTGACTCAATGCAGACTTATGGGGTATCACAATATTTCTGATATCCAGGCGGCAGTTCTTGAACCCAACGGACAGATATCAATACTTCCGAAAGCAGAAGCAAGACCTGCAACAAACAGAGATATGAACCTGTCGCCCGAAGAAGAAAAGCTTCCCGTTACAATAATTCTTGACGGTACAGTGCTTAAAGAAAATCTTGAATTTACGGGCAATAACGACATCTGGCTTAAGAAAAAGCTTGAGGAACAAGGCATAAAAAGCATTGATGAGATATTTTATGCCTCCTGTGACAGCAAAAATAATCTGAGCGTGTATACATGTGTTAAAGAAAAGCCCGACAGAGACATATTTGCATAAACAATAATTTATCGGGATGAGTGCAAAGTGCAAATGCCGACAGACATTTAAATTCATTTGCAACGGTTCCTTTGTCACCGTTATTTGCCTTTGGCTCATCTAACCGCCGTTACCTCTTAACATCGGAATATATCCGAGGATTTTATTATACACAATCATATAGACTATTTATAAAGCACCTACCAAAAATCTATGTTTTATCGCAATAAACAGCTTGATAATGTATACAAAATGCGACAGCTTGGAGAAAACTTCTTGCTGTCGCATTTTTATAATTATACGCACTTAAATACACAACAAACTATTGCA